>DESI01000004.1:0-4720 GCA_002361235.1 Porphyromonadaceae bacterium UBA3318
ATGTTTTAGCGGACAGTAATAAAATAGTATCAGAATGTAGAGGCGGGAGATGGGTAAAAAAGAAGTGGCGGCCGCGGGCCACCACCACTGTATGGGAGGACTGGAGTGACGGCGTCCATGCCGTCAATTTGTGGGGGGGGTGGGGACACCGCCCCTCCAGTTAGCGCTGCCGGCTACGGGCGGTGAGGACACCGCCCCTCCAGTCAGCGCAGGTCTGTGACTTTGTCCATGTCGCCGTAGTCCAGGTTCTCGCCGCCCATGCCCCAGATGAACATGTAGTTGCTGGTGCCGGCCGCTGCGTGTACGGACCATTCGGGGCTCATCACTGCCTGCTCGTTGTGCAGCCAGAGCACGCGGGTCTCGTTCGGTTCGCCCATCAGGTGACAGATTTCGTTGCCCTCGGGTACCTGGAAATAGTAGTAGGCCTCCACGCGGCGGTCGTGGGTGTGGGCCGGCATGGTGTTCCATACCGAACCGGGCTTAAGCTCCGTCAGGCCCATCTGCAGCTGGCAGGGGCCTTCCTTCAGTACGTTGCGCACTATCAGCTGATTGATGATGCGGTCGTTGCTCTCCTCCATCTTGCCGGCGAAGATGCGGTTGGCCTTCAGCGAGCCCTTGCGTCCGTCGATGGTGATGAGCTGCACGGGGTATTCCTTGTGCGCGTTGGCCGAGTTGATGTAGAACTTGGCCGGGTTCTTATAGTCCTTGCTCTTGAACACCACGTTCTTGTTGCCGCGGCCCACATAGAGGGCGTCTTTGAAGTGGAGCTCGTACTCCTTGCCGTCTACCTCCACGATGCCGTCGCCGCCGGTGTTGATTACGCCGAGTTCGCGGTGCTCAAGGAAATATTCCGACTTCAGCGGGTCGATGGTCTCGAGAGTCAGCGGCTTGGTGGCCGGCACGGCGCCGCCGAAGATCAGACGGTCGTACATGGAGTAGGTGAGAAGGATCTGATCGGCCTTCATGACCTCGGTCATGGCGAAGCGTTCGCGCAGCTTGGACGTGTCGTAGGTCTTCACGTCCGTGGGATGGCAGGCGCGCTGAATGGTGTAGTGGGTGGTTTGGGCCGACATGCCCAGGGCGCACACGAGAGCCGCCCCTATTAAGTATTTTTTCATAACCTTTGTTACTTGTTGTTAATAATGGAAAAGCATTCGGCGCACTTGTTCTGGATGAACTGCCAGTCGCCGGCGGCGACCACGTCCTTGGGGAACAGCTTGGAGCCCATGCCTACGGCGAATGCTCCGGCCTTGAACCATGAATTGAGGTTTTCTTCGGTCGGTTCCACGCCGCCTGTAACCATGATCTTGGACCAGGGCATGGGAGCCATCAGGCCCTTTACCATCTTGGGGCCGAGCACGTCGCCGGGGAACAGCTTGCACACCTCGCATCCTGCTTCCTGGGCGAATCCTACCTCGGACACCGAGCCGCAGCCCGGCACGTATGGCACACCGCGGCGGTTGCACACGCGCGCAACTTCGGGATTGAACAGCGGGCCCACCACGAAGCAGGCACCCAGCTGCATATATAAGGAGGCGGTGGCCGGCTCGACGACCGAGCCTACGCCCACAGCCATCTCGGGGCATTCAACGGCGGCATACTTCACCACTTCGGCGAACACCTCGTGGGCGAAGTCGCCGCGGTTGGTGAACTCGAACAGACGGACACCGCCGTCGTAGCACGCCTTGACCACACGCTTGGCCGTGGCCGCATTCTTGTGATAGAACACCGGCACCATCGGCGCCGACGCCATTTTATTCAGTACTGCTATTTTATCGAATCGTGACATAGTAGTAATCAGAGTTATTAGAGTTATCAGAGTAATCTGCGTAGCGGATCAGCGCTGTACGCGGCCGTTGGCGGATCCTCCGGCCAGGGCCAGAACCTCGGCCTCGCTCATCAGGTTGAAGTCGCCGGGCACGGTCTGCTTCAGCGCCGATGCCGCCACCGCGAATTCCAGGGCGTCCTGTACGGAAGGCATAGTCAGCAGTCCGTGGATCAGGCCTCCCGAGAAAGAGTCGCCGCCGCCTACGCGGTCGATGATCGGGTTGATGTCATAGCGCTTGGACTCGTAGAAATCCTTGCCGTCGTAGGCCAGGGCTTTCCAGCCGTTGTGTGTGGCCGAGAAGCTCTCGCGCAGCGTGGAGGCCACGATCTCGAAATTGAACTTTGCGGCCATCTCGCGGAAGATACCCTTGTATCCTTCGGCCGAGGTGTCGCCCTTCTCCACGTCGGCTTCGGGCTTGAAACCGAGGCACAGGTCGGCGTCCTCCTCGTTGCCGATGCAAACGTCCACATATTCCATCAGGGGCACCATTACGGAACGTGCCTTCTCGGGCGTCCACAGCTTCTTGCGGAAGTTGAGGTCAACCGACACCTTGACGCCATGTTTCTTGGCGGCGATGCACGCTAAGCGTGTCAGTTCGGCGGCCTTGTCGCTGATGGCCGGGGTGATGCCGCTCCAGTGGAACCAGTCGGCGCCCTCCATGATGGCGTCGAAATCGAAGTCGGAGGGATCGGCCTCGGAGATGGCGGAATGGGCGCGGTCGTAGATTACCTTGGAGGGACGCATCGAAGCGCCGTTCTCGCAATAATATATGCCCACGCGGTCGCCGCCGCGGGTGATGTAGTCGGTATGTACGCCGTAGCGACGCAGCGCGTTCACCGCGCTCTGGCCCACCTCGTGGGCGGGGAGTTTGCTGACGAAGTATGCGTCGTGACCATAATTGGCGCAGCTCACGGCCACATTGGCCTCGCCGCCGCCCCAGATTACATCGTAGTTGTCTACTTCAACAAGCCGGCTGCATCCCGCCGGCGACAGGCGAAGCATTATCTCGCCTAATGTTACTATCTTCATCTTATTTTTATACTATAATATATTTTTGACAGGAGAACAGGAGAAACAGGAGATTCTATTGAGGCCATGCTTTTGTCAGGTTCTTTTGCGTGGAGAACAGGAGTCTGACCAGAAATGTTTCTTCTGTTTCTCCTGTTCTCCTGTCTAAAATATCCCATAGCTGTTCTCCTGTCTAAAAATCCCATAGCTGTTCTCCGGTTAATCTTCGGTCTGGAGGCGGTCGGAACGGTGCTGCCGCATGGCCTTTTGGTTGCGGATGATCAGCACACGGTTCCAGTACATCAGGCCCATCGAGGCAACCACAAGGATGCCGGCGCCTATCCATTTCCAGGCGTGGCAAAGCTGGAAGATGATCCATGTCAGCGGGCTTGCGGCGAAGTCAAGGCTGCCGCCTTCGAATCCGGCGGGTATGGCCACGGCGCCGTCCTGCGTGATACGATACACATCCTGTGCGGCCGACGTGAAGTATGGAGCCAGCGAAGTGACGGAGTAAAGACCGATCACAATCACTACCAGACCGACGATGAACGTCTTCAGCACGTTGCCCTTGGTGTAGGGCAGCACGAGCGGGAAGATGTAGAACATGCCGGCCAGCGAGGCGAGCGGCAGGAAGCGGTTGTCAGGCAGTACGACGGCGAGCAGCAGCGTGACGGGAATCAGCAGCAGCGACACCACCAGGGTGGTGGGATGGCCGATTACCAGTGCCGGACTCATGCCGATGTTCAGACCGTCGGCACTCTTGAACTTGCGGGCTATCAGCTGGCGCGTGGCTTCGCTTATGGGTTTCAGGCCCTCGATGAACAGCACCGTTACGCGCGGGATCAGCTCCATCACGGCGCCCATCTTGATACCCAAGCCCAGGATAGTGGGGATATTGTCGACGATTTCGCTCCACGAGCTGTAGGAAAGGCAGCCGATGGCGATGCCGATTACCACGCCGAGGAACAGGGGTTCGCCTAAGAGACCGAACTTCTTCTTCATCCCCTCGGCGTCGATGTTGAGGCGTTCGAAGCCGGGAATCTTGTCCAGACCCTTGTTGATGGCCCATGCGAAAGGCACGAAGCCCGCGCAGAAGGGCTGCGGAATGCTGATGCCGTCCAGGTCCTTGTAGAAGCGCTGGAACTTCAGCGCCGTCATGTCGGCGATGATAAGCGTGACTATATAGCAGATGATGGCTCCGAAGAAGCCCCATGCTAATGAGTCGGACGCGAAATAGATTATGGCGCCGATGAAGGCGAAGTGCCAGTAGTTCCAGAGGTCGATGTTTACGGTGCGGGTGGTCTTGGTGAGCAGCATCAGCAGGTTCACGCCCAGGCACACGGGGATGATCAGCGCGCCGACGGCGGTGTTGTAGGCCACGGCGGCCGCAGCGGGCCAGCCCATGTCGAACACCTGCAGGCGCAGGTCGTAGATGTCCACGACCGACTGCAGCGCGGGGCCGAGGGCCGATGTCAGCAGTGCCGTGACGATGGAGAGGCCCACGAAACCGACGCCCACCTTGAGGCCGGCCTTGAGCGCATCGCCGAACTTGATGCCGATGCACACACCGAGGATGGTGAAGATCACCGGCATCATCACGGCCGCACCCAGCCCGATGATATACGAGAATACGGAAGTCATACCTCCAGCGGGTTCTTGCCGATGTAGGCGAGGATGCCGCCGTCGACGTAAAGTATGTGGCCGTTCACGAAGTTGGAGGCGTCGGAAGCCAGGAACACTGCGGGACCCTCAAGGTCTTCGGGCGTACCCCAGCGGCCGGCGGGAGTCTTGGAGATGATGAACTGGTCGAAAGGATGGCGCGATCCGTCGGCCTGCTTCTCGCGCAGCGGGGCGGTCTGTTCGGTGGCGATGTAGCCCGGGCCG
>DESI01000004.1:5004-26392 GCA_002361235.1 Porphyromonadaceae bacterium UBA3318
GATGCCGTTGCACTGGATGTTGGCGGCGCCATATTCCGAGCAGATGTTGCGGGTCAGCATCTTCAGGCCACCCTTGGCCGCGGCATACGCGCTGACGGTCTCACGGCCTAACTCGCTCATCATCGAGCAGATGTTGATGATCTTGCCGTGACCTTTCCGGATCATGCCGGGAATGCAGGCCTTGGCCACGATGTAGGGGGCTATGAGGTCTACGTCCACTACCTTGCGGAAGTCCTCGACCGACATTTCCTCCATGGGGATGCGCTTGATGATGCCGGCGTTGTTCACCAGAATGTCGATAGTGCCTACTGTCTTCTCGATGTCGGCCACCATTGCCTTTACAGCCTCATCGTCGGTGACATCGCACAGATATGCCTTGGCGTCGATGCCAAGTTCCTTGTACGATGCCAGGCCGCGGTCGATGGTGGACTGACGCGAGCAGTTGAATACGATTCTGGCGCCTGCCTCTGCAAGTGCCTTTGCTATGGCCAGTCCGATGCCGTACGCACCTCCTGTCACGAGGGCTGTCTTGCCCTCAAGCGAAAACATGTTCTCCATAATCGTTATGTTGTTTTAATCTATGTTTCTCAGTCGAATCAATGCAGCGACAATGTCTGAATACATGCGCCTCCGCACCTGTCGTATATTGGCTGATGCCGTGTCTGCAAAGTTATCATTTTTTTGCAAAGGTATGTATCATAATCTTTCAAACCTGTGCAATAATCATTCAAAATCGTGCAATAATCGTTTAAAACGAACCCCGGCCATACCATATACCTGTCAATATACGCTTTAGAGGGTGGTGTCACTCAATGAATTTTATTATGTCGGGAAGAATCGTTAACTTTGTGGCGGTGAAATCAAGAGGATTGATCATAATGACCGTCGCGGCCGTGATGTGGGCGTTTCTGTCAGCCTGCATCAAGGAGGATATGCCCGAAGATCGGGGCCTTGCCGTAGGCGACCGGGTGCCGGCGTTCAGCGTGACAATGAGCGACGGTAGCACGTTCCGCAGCAGCGAGCTGCAGGGTAAACGCGGCATGATAGTGTTTTTCAACACCGAATGCAGCGACTGCCGCCGTGAACTGCCGAAGGTGCAGCAGGCCTACGACCGTGTCAAGGACAATCCGGATTATAAGGTGATATGTATAGCGCGCGAGGAAGGTGAGGCGGGAATCGCGGCCTATTGGCGCGAAAGCGGTCTGACGCTGCCATACTCGCCGCAGTCCGACCGCGCTGTCTACAATCTGTTTGCCACCGTGTCGATTCCGCGCGTGTACATCACTAATCCGGATCTGGTAATTGATGCCGTCTACGATGACACGACTCCATTTGATCCCGATAATCTATAATTAACACTTTTTGAGTATTGCAGACGGTCGGAATATATACTAATTTTGCCGTCGGAAATCAGAAACCAAATAAGATAATGAAAAAAATAACCCTATTGTTGATGTCGGCGTTGATGGCCGGTGCCTCGACGGCAATGGCCGAAGGGATGTCGCTGAAAGTGACTCTCAACGACGGCTATGTCCGGACGTTCACTCTGACGGATAAGCCGGTAGTGACCTTCGGCGCCACCGACATGAAAATCACGGCTCCCGGAGCAGAGGTGACGTATCCCCGAGCCGATGTCAGGAACATCACGTTCGTAGAGGGCTCCCTCTCGGTGACGGACCGGTTCGTTACCAATTATTATTATGACGGCATGGAATTCCGTTGCGAGGGCAACGCAATAGCAGTCTGCGACATGAACGGACGCCTCGTCATGACGGGCCGCGACCGCGTGTCGACAGCCTCTCTCCCCACAGGTATATACATTATAAAAGCAAACAACACAGCAATCAAGATTATCAAATGAAAAAGAATATCATAGCCTTCGCGGCTCTCACAATAGCCTCCCTCACAGCCACGGCACAGAATCCCGAGCTGCTGATAATAGACATGAACGACGGCACCACTAAGACCATCCCCGTTGCCGACATCAAGCAGCTCAGCTTCGGCACCGAAGAACCTACATCCATGACCGGCGAATATACCGGTAACAATGTAGTGCAGGTAGGAAGTTTCGATCCCTATACTGCCGAAAGCATCACCTGCACCGTCGTGGAGAACGCCGACGGTACACTGAACTTTTCGTGGCCGCAGTATCAGCTTACAGGCACCGTAATGGGCGACCTGACTCTCGGCACCCTCACGATACCCAACATACCCTACGTGGAGGAGAAGAATGCTTATTATCTGAATTACAGCAGTCTGGGACTGACTCAATTCTTCAGTAACGGCACCTCGATGAACCAGGATTATGTATTGGGCGAGACCAGCGAGATCACCATCGAAGTGACCGCTGACGGCATCAAGGTGACCAATCCTTTCAAACTCGGCCGTATGCCTTTCCCGCTCACGCAGACCTTTACAGGTAAGAAGTGATAAGTGACGAGGTATGTTGAAGGTCAACGGGATATTGACAGGCTTGGCGATGGCTGCGGTGCTGACCGGATGCGAGGGTGTGTTCGGCGGCATATACGACGAGCCGGACAACCGCGGAGAGGTGACGGTGAACGGCACCCTGTATGTGGACGCCTCCGACTGGACGCAGTGGCACTATCTGGATCTGCATCAATTGGCCGATTCCGTGGCCGCTGACTCTACCTACAACACATCCCTGGCCTGGCGCACCTTCGACATACCGACCGAGCCGCTGATAGACCCCGATCCCGGTGACCGCAACGGTATATATACATACTGGTATGATGTGTTCGGCGCAGGAATATCGGTAAACGAGTTCCGCGATTTCTACCCCACTGCGCTCCAGCCCGAACCGGATTCCTGGACCATAGCCGTGCACCGCAACAACGTGAGGACCAACGGATGTGAAGCCGCTGTCACAGGACTAACCGATATCGACGAGATTCCGGATAATCCGGAATACCTTGACGGTCTGACGTATCGTGCCGACGAATGGAACGAGCGCGACGTGTGGGTGATACGCGACCGGATGCTGTCCGGCCTGATAGGCAATCAGGGCATGGAGGTGAATCCCGTGCTGTCGTCATGGCTGCGTGTGGACATCCCACCGATGCCGCCTGCCTTCACCATGAATCCCGAAGTGTTCGTGTTGCGCCTGCCCGACGGCACGTATGCAGCCATACAGCTCCAGGACTATGTCAGCTCCGAAGGCGTGAAATGCTGTCTGACCATCAAATACCGTTACCCGCTATGACACCGCGCCATTCCGCCTTTGCGCGCCGGCTTGCGCCCGTGTTGTTGTGCTTGGCCGGACTGTGGCTCGAGCCCGCGGCTCGGGCGTCGGAGACTGCCGACACCGCCGGTGTCCGCAATTTCGACCTCGACGAGGTTGTGGTGACAGGCGTCCGCACTCCCAAGCTGCTGAAGGACGTACCCGTGCAGACCCGCCTGATAACTCGCCGCGACATCGAGCGCGCCGACGCCACCGACATACGCGACCTGCTGCAGGCCGAAATGCCCGGCGTGGAGTTCAGCTACGCCATGAACCAGCAGACGCACCTCAACTTCAACGGCCAGGGAGGGCAGAGCATCCTGTTCCTTGTGGACGGCGAGCGTCTGGCCGGCGAAACCATGGACGACGTGGACTTCTCGCGTCTGGACATGGCCAACGTGGACCACATCGAGATTGTGAAGGGAGCCTCGTCGGCCCTATACGGCAGCAACGCCGGAGGCGGCGTGATCAACATCATCACCCGCAAGGCCGCCAAGCCCTGGCGTGTCAATGGCGACGCCCGTTGGTCGAAGCATAACGAGCAACGCTACAATCTGTCGGTCACGGCTCGGGGCAGCAAGATCAGCAACGTGCTGACCGGCAGCTTCTACGACATAGACAATTACAATGTAAAGAGCGCCCCGGACCCTGTGACGCGTGTCATAGGCACCGTCTACGGCAGCCGCGTCTGGAACGCCCGGGAGCGCATCACGTACCAGCCCCTTGACAACCTGAAGCTGTCAGGCCGCGCCGGATATTATTTCCGTCAGCTCACGCGCGAGGCAGACGCTCCGGAGCGTTACCGCGACTTTACCGCCGGACTGCGCGGCGAGTGGGGCATAACCGAAAACGACCGGCTGGAGGTGGCATACTCGTTCGACCAATACGACAAGTCGGACTATTACCGCCGCAGCAAGCGCGACGTGCGCAGCTACAGCAACGTGCAGAACGGCGTGCGCGCGCTGTACAACCATACCTTCGGCAACGAGGACATACTCACGGCCGGCGCCGATTTCCTGTACAATTACATGCTCAACACCAAGCTTGACGACCGCCGCCGCCGCGAGACCTGGGCCGACGCCTTCCTTCAGTACGACTGGACCATCGATCCGCGCTGGGAGGTGGTGGGCGCCGTGCGCTACGACTATATCTCGGACGGCGACATGTCGCGCGTAACGCCCAAGGTATCGGCACGTTACAAGCCGCATCAGGATGTCAACATCCGGCTGGGCTACGGCATGGGCTTCCGTGCCCCGACGCTGAAGGAGAAATATTACAGCTTCGACATGGCCGGCATCTGGATAGTGAACGGCAATCCCAACCTGAAGTCGGAGACAAGCCACAACGTCACCCTGTCGGCCGACTACACTCACGGCAACTATAATATCACGGTGTCGGGCTATTACAACAATATCCGCAACAAGATAACAACCGGCGTGCCTTACTACAGGCCGGACGATCCGACCGAGCTGTACCTGGACTATGTGAACCTGAACAGGTTCACGGTATGGGGAGGGGAGATAACGCTTCAGGGCAAGTGGATCAACGGCCTTGGCGCACGCGTCAGCTACGCCTACACCGACGAGCATCAGGTCCGGGACAAGGGCGGAAACAATGTCGCCAACCAGTACATCCCCGCGCGCAAGCACTCGCTGACCTGCCGTCTGGACTGGGGCAAGGAGTTCAGCAAGGTCTATACTCTTAATGTATCGCTCAACGGCAGGGTTCTGTCGGGAGTGAAGAATGTGGAATTCCGGGATTACTATGACATCTCGAAGGGCACCGTGACGGTGAACTATCCTGCCTACACGCTGTGGAAGCTGAGTGTGTCGCAGCGCTTCACTCGCTATGTGACGCTGAACTTGGCGGTGGACAACATCTTCAACTACAAGCCCAGGTACTATTACCTGAACTGCCCGCTGACCGACGGCGCGGCCCTGCAGGTGGGACTGGCGTTCGACTTGTATTGACGGCAAAGCCGTGGGCTTTGCCCACAGTTTAAATCTTGAGGAGGTAGTCGGAAAGGTTCTCGGAGCGTTCCAGATTGAGCTTGCGGCGCAGGCGGTAGCGGGTCATCTCCACCGACCGGTAGGAGATGTTGAACAGCGGTGCGATGTCCTTGCTGCTCAGTCCCATCTTGATGTAGCAACAGGTGCGCAATTCAGTTATGGTAAGGTCCGGATGCAGATCCGTGAGCCGCTTGGTGAAGTCCTCGTAGGCCGCGTCGAAATTGTGCACGAAATTTTTCCAGTCGTCGTCATGACTGATGTTGTCGCGGATAATGCCGTGCAGTTTCTCTATCTGTCTGTTCACTTCCACCGAGATTTCGCCGTCCTGCAACTTTTTGAGACGGTTGGATATGTCGCCGAGGATCTCGTTTTTGCGTACTATGTTCATGGTCAGGTTGGAGAGTTCTTCGGCCTTGTGCTTGACATCGAGTTCCAGCTGGCGCCCCTTGAGGGTGGCAATCTCCACATCCTTCTGCAGAGCGTCCTCCCGGGCTTTGCGACGTGTATCTTCCAGTCCCTTCTCCTGGCGCTCGGCCAGTCGGCGCGTGGAGCGGGTCATCCATATCCTGACGGCGCGGCGCGCGCATTCCAGTAAGGCAAGTACAAGTATCATATACACCGCCTTGGCCCAGTTGCTCAGGTACCAGGGCGGGAGGATGGTGAATGCGAAACTCGTCTCGTATTCCTTAGGCATGAGCGGGTGCATGGCGCGGACATGCATCACGTATTTGCCCGGGCCCAGATTGGTGTAGCCCTTGAGCGAGGTGCCGGTATAGCTGCTCCAGTCGTCGTCGCATCCCTCGAGCATGCAGCTGTAGGTGATGCGGCTGTCATCGTTGCTCATGGGCATGGCGAAACGGAAGTCGAGCGTGCTTATCTCAGGCCCGATCTCCAGCTTCGGCATATCGCCGCCGAATCCGGCGCGACACACCACTGTGGTGCCGTTGGCCGAAATCTCGTCGATTATCAGCTTCAGGGGGCGTGAATGCCCCGGGTCGTACTGCATATCGATGTCTATAAAGCCTTCCTGACCCGATACGATCAGGTGATTGTCCGGCAGGAAATTAAAATTCTCGAACCCCGGAATCAGCATCGGTCCGATGAAGGAATAGCGCACCGAGTCGATTCCCGTCTGTCCGGCCGCGGTGTTGCGCGAATGCACTATATGTTTGTCCGAGATGCACCATAAGTCGCCCGACGGGGCCTCTATCAGCTTGGCCGGCGTGAATACTCCCAGCCGCCGGCCCAGTGCGGTGTCGTAATTGAACCTCTGTCCGTCGAAAGTCATGAATCCGCCTTCGGTCGAGAAGGTCAGCCGGCCTCCTATCATCATCACATTGTTGTTATGGTCCGTGGCGAGACCCTGACGGCTGTTGAAAAAGTCGCAGTGTGTCACCATGAGCGTTTCCGGATTGACCGAGAGCCTGTACAGGCCCTTGAGCCAGTGCGGCATCCAGATATATCCCTCGTTGTCCTGGGTGAAGTGGCCGCCGATGTCGTCGTATCCGTGAACGCGTCCGCGGTTGGTGACCGTGCCGTCAAGACTCAGGATGAAGAATCCCTCGTATCCTGACACAAGGGCGTATCCCGGATGTGCTTTCAGTCGCTGGACACTCCAGGTGCCTGTGATGCCGGGTATTACGGAGAACTGTGATCCGGAGCCGCAGTACAGGCCATTGTCGGCACATACGAATATCCTGCCGTCGATGGCCGATACATCCCACACCTGCCCGCGTATCACGGGCGTGAGGTCGGGCGCGCTCGGACCGTTGCAGGGGTAGCGCGTCACGAACAGTCCCTGATTGGTGCCTAAATACAGTGCCCCGTTGTCCAACAGCGACATATATCCGGCACCGAAACGGTTGGCCGAACTCAGAAGGTTGGTGTATGGAGAGTTCAGTTTGATCAGGTCGATGCCGTCGTCCAGTCCGGCCCATAGGTTGCGGTTGACGTCGAAAGACAGTGACAGGACGGTATTGTTCTGCATTCCGGTCGTGATATTGGCGTATGAGACGTTGCCTGAGGCGAAGTCCTTGGTCACCACGCCGTTCAGGATGGTGCCGAAGGCATATCTGTTGTCGGAATATGCGGCGCAGAACACCTGGCTCTCCTTGATGAATCCGTCGATTTCGGTGGTGAGGGGAACGATGTCGTCACCTGAAGTCAGGAACAGTCCGTGGTCGGCGGTGACGATCATGACGGATTCGCGGAAGGGGAGGAGGGAGACGATGCGGTAGTCGCGCACCTTTCTGAATCCGCGGACGGGCAGCAGCCGGGAGTCGCGCAGCTCGTAAAGGCCGTGACCCTGGATGGCTATATACAGCGAGCCCTGAATCAGCGCCGAGCAGCTTATCTTGCCCGGCAGTACGATGCGCCGCATACGGTGGCCGTCGTAGCGGAAAATATCCTTGT
The DNA here is from genome assembly GCA_002361235.1 of Porphyromonadaceae bacterium UBA3318. Lineage (GTDB taxonomy): Bacteria > Bacteroidota > Bacteroidia > Bacteroidales > Muribaculaceae > Lepagella. The sequence continues at coordinate 12,667 of DESI01000004.1, forward strand.
CGGCGCGGAACCAGACGGTGTTGCCCAGTTTGTGTATGTCCCACACCTCGCCGAACGAGCGCGGAGCAGCACCTAACAGCGTGCGCAGCGAATGGTAGGTCAGGGTGTATGAATCCTCGTTTAGTGAAAAATATCCTAATTCCTCGGACGACCCGATGTAGAGGCGGCGGGACGCGTTGTCAAGAAAAGACGACCGAATCGTCAGGCCGTGCGGTATCTGTTCCAGCTGCCACTCGTTGCCATTATATATAAGGAGTCCGTTCTTGTTGGCGAAATACATTCGCCCCACGCTGTCCTGCACCGCGTCCCATGTCTGGGTGCCCCCTCCGGTGGTCTTGCGTGAATAGTTTACCACCACCGGGTAGGAACCCCGTGCAGTGATGACGTTCAGCAGCAATGTTGCCGAAACAAGCATCAGATATGTCCATTTTGACGGTTTCATGATGTGCGGAACTCACATTCGGAGTATATATTAAGGTTAGACAAATATTTAACGTGAAAAAGTGATTTGTGAGTCTATCTGTAAAACATGTTATATAACATATTTTTAATAAAGCGCACAATATCAAATATATAAACATTGTTAATATAGTTGATGTAGGGTAGTTGAAAAGTCTTTGTAGAGTTATTGTGAATACGAAACTCTTGACAATCAATAATGCGACATCTAATTTTGTGACCGAAATCGAACATCGCCCCCAGGATGGTGTCCGATGGAAAAGCAGAAAATAAAAAAGTAACACTACAATAACAGTAACAATATTTAATGAGCGACATGAAAAACTTGATGTTTTGCATAGCCTTATTATTAGGAGGTCTGACGGCAGCGGCCCAGGTGACCGTGACAGGAACGGTTACATCGGCCGACGACGGCGAGACTCTGATAGGAGCTACAGTTCGCGTGGTAGAGAATCCCACCAACGGAGTGGTGACTGATCTGGACGGCAATTACAGCATAAGTCTGCAGCCGGGTCAGACAATAGAATACAGCTACATGGGATTCGACCAGCAGAGAAAGAAATTCAGTGCCTCGCAGCGCTACGACGTGAAGCTTGCGAGCACCAAGACACTCGACGAAGTGGTGGTGATAGGTTACGGTACGATGAAAAAGAGCGACGTGACCGGTTCGGTAAGCTCGATCGCCGCCGAGAATCTTCAGAAAACGCCTTCCGCATCGCTGGCCAATGCCCTTCAGGGTCAGGCCGCCGGCGTGACGGTCAATTCGCTGACAGGACGTCCGGGCGCGAGCGCCGAGGTGCGCATCCGCGGTGTCGGAACCGTGAACGGCGCATCGCCTATATATGTGGTGGACGGCGTGATCACCGACGACATCTCCTTCCTGTCGCCCAGCGACATAGCCAGCACCGAGATTCTGAAAGACGCCTCGGCCACAGCCATCTACGGTAGCCGTGGCGCCAACGGTGTGGTGATCGTGACCACCAAGACCGGCAAGAAGGGCGAGCGCGCCCACATCACGTTCGACATGTATGCCGGCTGGCAGTCGCGCTGGCGCAAGCTCGACGTGATGAACGCCAAGGATTTCGCCGACACATACGTGGCCATCAACGGCAACGCCCGCGCACGCAAGGTGTACGAGGAGCAGGGCTTCAACGCCTGGCTGAATACCTTCATGGGCGTAGGCGCGTCGCCTTACTTCCCCACGGTCTACAATGCCGAGACCAATCCCACGGGATTCGACTACAGCGCGGTCGACACCGACTGGCAGGACGTGGTGTTCCGCGACGCCGCGATTCAGAACTATCACCTCAGCATCGACGGCGGTACCGACAAGTTCACCTATTCCATGTCGGGCAGCTGGTTCGGCCAGGAGGGTACCATAATCGGGTCGAGCTTCAACCGACTCACGGCACGCCTCAACACCACCTATCAGGCCACCAAGTGGCTGAAGATAGGCGAGAACCTGTCGTTCACCTCGTCGCAGTCCAGAAACGCATACGAGAGCGGCGACAACGTGGAGAGCGCCGGAGCCAACATCATCTCGGCGGCCTTCGCCATGGCTCCCTGGGATCCCACACGTTATCCCGAAGGCTCAGTGAACCGCAACGGCAAGGATCTGTCCGGCGGAATCTCCGCAGGCTCCAACTTCAAGAACGTGACCAACCCTCTGAGCATGGTGGAATACTCCAACCCCAAGGTGAACAACGAGCGCTGGCTGGGTAACGTATTCGCCGAGATCAATCCCTGGTCGACACTGACACTGAAGTCCACGTTCAGCTTCGACTACAAGCTGACGCGCGACCGCAGCTTCTCCGAGGCATACGAGGTTTCGGCCTACGACAAGCGCGAGCACAACTTCCTTTCCTCGTCCATGGCCCGCAGCTTCAACTATATAGTCGACAACATCCTGTCGTACTACAACACGTTCGGCAAGAACTACCTGAACCTGATGGCCGGCATGACCATCGAGGAATTCAACTACTACAGCATCGGATCGAGCGGATCGGACATCCTGAACCCGGTGGAGAAGAACTGGTACCTCTCGCAGGTTACGGACAATTTCGGACGCCCCGGCGACAGCGTGTCGCGCAACCGCCGCCAGTCATGGCTGGGCCGCGTGCACTACGCATACGACGACCGCTACATGGCCACGGTCAACTTCCGCGCCGACGGTTCCAGCAAGTTCCGCGACAAGTGCTGGGGATTCTTCCCCTCGTTCGCACTGGCATGGCGCATAGACCAGGAGAAGTTCCTGCGCGACGTGAGCTGGGTGAACAACCTGAAACTCCGCTTCGGCTGGGGTAAGGTGGGCAACGACCTGATCAGCAACAACGCCTTCCTGCTGCAGATGTTCAACACAGGCCCCACATTCGTGGACTATGTGTTCGGCAAGGACCAGCAACTGGCCAACGGCGCCACGGTGCTGACCTGGGTCAACAACGGCGGCCACTGGGAGAATACCGAGCAGTGGAGCGTGGGTGTGGATTTCGGATTCTTCCAGAACAAACTGACAGGTTCGATCGAAGGATTCATCCGCGACACCAACGACATGCTGATGAGCGTGACGGCCCCGGCACACGTGGGCAACCGCTATTCCGCAACCGCCAATGTGGGCAAGGTGCGCAACAAGGGTATCGAGATCACCCTGGAGCACCGCAACTGGGTGGGCAACGTCAACTACTGGATCAACGGCAACGTGTCGTTCATCGACAACAAGCTGACGGCCCTGAACGGAGGCTCGCCCATCTACACCAACTACAACAACGTCCAGGTAGTGGACCAGGGTTATCCGCTGTACTACTTCTGGGGTTACAACTACGAAGGAATCTATAAGACCGACCAGGAGGCACTGGACCATCTGACGGGTTATACGGCAGCTGACATACCTTTCCACGCAGGCGACGCGAAATACCGCGACAACAACGGCGACGGCCGCATCGACGACAAGGACCGCGTGAAATTAGGCAGCTCGATTCCATGGCTCAACTACGGTCTGACCATCGGCGCCGAATGGAAGGGACTGGACATCTCCATCTTCTTCCAGGGCGTGGGCGGCAACAAGATCTACAACCAGATGCGTCACCGACTGGAGAGCAACGGCTCGACATCCGTACTCTCGCCCGTGATGACCGATGCCTGGACAGCCGAGAACCCCGACGGCTATATCCCCAACCCCAAGAACACCATCAACTACTACGTATCCGACCGGTTCCTGGAGAGCGGATCGTACTTCCGCCTCAAGAACCTGCAGATAGGCTACACGCTGCCTCAGAAATGGATGAGCGCCATCGGCTTCCAGAAGTGCCGCTTCTACTTCCAGGGCGGAAACCTGTTCACCGTCACCAAGTACAAGGGTTACGACCCCGAGACCCTGGGCGGCGTGGACTACGGCAACTATCCCCAGGCACGCAGCTTCATCTTCGGCGTGAACATCACATATTGATATCTTAACACAGGATACAAACACATACTAAGGACATATAACGATGAAAACAAGATATATAGCGATACCGATGATAGCCGGCGCCCTGATGTTGACGGGTTGCAACGACTGGCTGAAGGAGGAGGCGCCCGGGTCGCAGGATTTCGATGACTTCTTCACGAGCGGTGCGGTAGCGTTGCAGACCGTCAACGCCTGCTACGTGCCTCTGGCATGGGAATACAACAACAGCTATTTCTCCGAGTGGTTTATCGGCGACATCGCATCCGACGACGCGCTGAAGGGAGGCCAGGACGTGGCCGACGGCGCCGATGCCTACGACATCGACAACTTCAAGGTGAACGCCAACAATGCGATAGTGCTGGACTACTACCGCGCGAAATACCAGGGCATAGCCCGCTGCAACCTCGCGCTGCAGCAGGTGGCCGAAATGGAGCCGGACGAGTACATGACGCAGGAGCGCAAGGACTGCCTGATGGGCGAGGCCTATTTCATGCGTGCGTTCTATTATTTCCAGTTGGTGCGCGTGTACGGCGGTGTGCCGCTGGTGGACTTCGTGATAGACAGCAGCGACAAGTGGCAGCAGCCCCGCGCCACCGCGCAGGAGGTGTACGACCACATCACGGCCGACCTGCTGAAAGCCGAGGAGATGCTGTGGAATAAGTCGCAATATCCCGCCGAGGACCTCGGCCGCGCCACCAAGGGTGCCGCACAGGCCATGCTCTGCAAGGTGTACCTCTATAACAAGGACTACGACAACGCATACGCGTGGGGCAAGAAGTTCCGCGAGGAGCAGTACGGCAAGGAATACACCCTTTGCGCCAACTACACCGACAACTTCACTCTGGCCGGCGAGAACGGCCCCGAGAGCGTGTTCGAGATACAGTACATGGAAGACCCCACCAGCGACTACGGCGAGGGCTTCGGATTCACACGCGGCACGTTCACCACAATCCTGACGCGTCCGCGCTGCTCCGAGTTAGACTCGCGCAAGGGCTGGGGATGGAACCACCCGACACATAACCTCTACGCCGAGTTCGAGCAGGGCGACCCCCGTCGCGAGGCGACCGTAGGCGTACCCTCCATGGCAGCCCAGCAGGAGGTGGAGGTGAACTACCTCGGCTCGCCCTATTACAACAACAAGACCGCATACAGCGAGAACGGCGATTTTCCCTCGCTGTCGCACGATTCCCGTTCGCCGATGAACTACCGTCTGGTGCGCGCTTCCGACGTGCTTCTGCTTTATGCCGAGGCGGCGTTGGAGAGCGGCAAGGACCTGGCCGGCGCAAAGTGGGCGCTTGAGGAGGTGCGCAAGCGCGCCCGCAACTGCTCGGCCGATCCCGCCAACACTCTGCCCTCCTTCCCGGGTTACGGATATGCCGACACTACCGACGGTCTGCGCCAGGCCATACGCCACGAGCGCCGCGTGGAGCTCGGTATGGAGGGTCACCGCTGGTTCGACCTGGTGCGCTGGGGCATAGCCTACGAGGTGCTTGACAAGGACCAGGGCAGCTACGGTAAGAACGAATCGGCCGAGGCCCGCGCCGAGATGGCCAACTTCATCAAGGGCAAGAACGAGCTGTTCCCCATACCGGCTGAGGAGATAAACCTCAACCCGATGGAACAGAACGCCGGGTATTAATCCAATTGCCTCATAAATATACAATTACGGTTTGCGGGTCTTGCGATCCGCAGGCTGACCGAACAGTATGAAAACTAACTGAACACTAATAAATTAACCTTTAAAAACTAAAGACAATGCAAAAGATTACATTAATCGCAGCCGCCGCACTGACGGCAGCAAGCGCAAGCGCACAGTACACCTGTGACCCCACCGTGGAGACTGTACTCGCAAAGGGAAAAGTGAGCCAGGTAATGCCTATCGAACTGGATGAGGGTGCAGTGGCCAAGTTCGAGGCTCAGGGAGCCAACGTGACATCCGCCGCCCCCAATGACGCTGACAACAACCTGTGGGTATGGCAAAATGCCGGTGTCAATACGATGGATGCCGGAGACGCTTCCTATCCCGGTGTAGGTGACCAGATGGACGGCTACGCATCGTTCATTGTGGGTACTCAGGGTTGGTCAGGCGCCGGTTATAACGTAGCCGGCAACGGAGTGAACACCGAATGGTGGAATGCCGACACCCGTTTCCATCTGGCATATATGTCGCCGGGCACAGCCCCCGCATCCATCGCCATCATCGTTGCCGACGGCGCTGACATGGGCAGCCAGCCCGCCAAGGTGGCCCTCGGCGACGCTTTCAACGACAACGGCGCTGTCTTCCCCGCTGTGGGTCCCAAGGCCAACGATGACTGGCAGGGCATCGACATCAGCTTCAGCGATCTCAAGAAACTGTTCCCCACTTTCGACTGGAAAGCCGTAAAGGAGTGGAAGGGCAACATCCTGTCGTTCCTCGGCGGTGGCATCGCAGGCCAGGCCTTCGCATTTGACGCGATCTATTACTATCAGCTTGGCGACGGCAGCGGCATCAACGGCATCAGCGCCGACGGGGCAGAGTGGGTAGTGACCGCCAACACCGTGAACGTGGCAGGTGCAAACGGCATCGAGCTGTACAACCTGGGCGGCCAGCTGGTGAAGAAGACCGCAGGCACCACCTTAGGTCTGAGCAATCTCGCCAAGGGCGTGTATGTTGCCAAGAGCGGCAACCAGGCCAAGAAGATCGTCGTAAAGTAATCGACCGACCATAATCCGGCGGAGGGGTGACCCTCCTTCGGATGCCAAAAACAATAAAGATTTAACAAGAGCCAAGGGCTAAACGAATTATGATACACAAGATACTGGGAACCGGAATTGCGGTGATGCTGGCCGGAGCAGCGGGAACACCGTGTCATGCCGCTGAGAGTCAGAACGGCACAGGCGAGACGGACGGCTACCGTCTGGTGTGGCAGGACCTGTTTGACGGCACGGAACTGAACCGCAACCGATGGAACGTAGAGGTGAACGGCAATGGCGGAGGCAACGCCGAGCTGCAGTACTACACCGACCGCGAATGCAACGTGCATGTGGGCGACGACGGTCAGGGCAACGGCTGTCTGATTCTGACCGCCATACGTGAGAACTATCAGGGCAAGGAATTTACATCGGGTCGTGTCACCACGCAGAAGCTGTTCGCCTTCAAGCACGGCAAGATAGAGGCCGCCATCAAGATGCCCAGCACCGCCAACGGACTGTGGCCCGCGTTCTGGATGATGGGCAACGACCACAAGGAGGTGGGCTGGCCCAAGAGCGGCGAGACCGACATAGTGGAGATGGGCCATCAGAATGCTTTCGGTCCCGGCACGCAGGACAGGTACTTCAACGGCGCGATGCACTGGGGCCAGGGCTGGCCGGCATGTTCGTACGCCCACGACAACACCAAAAGCTATTCGCTGCAGGACGGCGAGTTCCACATATTCACCGCGATATGGGACGAGGATAAGGTACGCATGTACGTGGACCTCGACAAGACGCCCAAGCAGATGCCTTACTTCCAGATGAACATAACGCAGGATAATCCCGATGATGAAAATTCGCCGGGCAATTACTTCCACAAGGAGAATTTCATACTGTTCAACGTGGCCGTGGGAGGCAATTTCCCCGGCATCCACAACGCGGAGGGCATCACGGCCCTGAACGATGAAAACAACCATCAGGCCTCGATGTATGTGAACTATGTGAAGGTGTACCAGAAAGGCACCGGCGACGAATCGATAAGCATGACCGTTCCGGGCGACGACATCGAGGGCTCGGGTGTGATAAGCCCGAGTCTGGCCGGCAACCTCAAGATACGTATAGAATCGGGTCACGCCAACTGCGAGGGGGCCGACCTTAAGGCATACGACGCCTCGGGACGCCTGATGGGCGCCGGCCGCGACACGCTCGACCTGTCGCGCATGGGCCGCGGACTGGTGATTCTGAGCGCGAGAGACGATTTCGGAAACAAAACCGTACTCAAGGAAATGTTATGAAAAGAACCGCAGCGATATTACTTACAGTCGCCGCGTTAGTGTGCGGCGGCGCGCAGGGAGCGTTGCGCGATGTGGAGAGCCGCGTGGACTCGCTGATGAGTCTGATGACGCTCGACGAGAAGATAGGACAGCTCAACCAGCTGTCGGGTTATGGCTATCATCCCGATATGGTGGGCCAGATACGCATCGGCAGCGTGGGTTCGCTGCTGAACGAAGTCGACCCCGTGGTGGTGAACAAACTTCAGAAGGAGGCGGTGGAGAACACCCGTCTGCATATCCCGCTGGTGTTTGCCCGCGACGTGATACACGGGTTCAAGACCATGTTCCCCATACCCGTCGGACAGGCCGCGACCTGGAATCCGGAGATAGTGGAGCTGGGGAGCCGCGTGTCGGCGCGCGAATGCTCGTCGGCGGGCGTGCGCTGGACGTTCAGCCCGATGGTGGACATAGCGCGCGACGCCCGCTGGGGCCGTCTGGCCGAAGGTTACGGCGAGGACCCGTACCTTACCTCCGTGATGGGCGTGGCTGCGGTGAAGGGGTATCAGGGCGACGACCTGACGCGTCCCGACGCCATCGCGGCATGCACCAAGCATTTTGCCGGCTACGGAATGTCGGAGGGCGGACGCGACTATAACACCGCCAACGTGACCGGCACCGTGCTGCACGACGTGATATTGTCTCCCTTCAAGGCCTGCGCCGACGCAGGTTCGGCCACGTTCATGTGCTCGTTCAACGACATAGACGGCATTCCGTCGTCGGCCAACAGGAAACTGTTGCGCGGCATCCTGCGCGACCGCTGGGGCTGGGACGGCCTGATGGTGAGCGACTGGAACTCCATAGGCGACATGCTGAAGCACGGCACGGCAGCCAATCTGAAGGAAGCTTCGCTGCAGGCGCTCCATGCCGGTGTGGACATGGACATGGAGGCTCACGGATACACACAGTACATAAAGGAACTGATCGAGGCCGGCCGCATATCTGAAAAGGAAATAGACGCCCTGGTGCGCAACGTGCTGCGTCTCAAGTTCCGCCTGGGACTTTTCGAGAATCCATACGTCGACGAGAAGAACATGAACCGCTTCTTCGAGAAGGAAAGCCTTGCGGCCGCCCGGCGCGCAGCCGAGGAGAGCGCCATCCTGCTCACCAACAACGGCATCCTCCCCATGAAGGGTTCGGAACGTATATTGGTGGTAGGCCCTATGGCCGACGCCAAGCATGACCAGAACGGCACATGGTGTTTCGATCTGGACAAGGAGAAGACCGTGACCGTGCTGGAGGGACTGCGCAAGGCATACGGCGCAAAGAACGTGACTTACGTGCCCGGTCTGCAGTTCAGCCGCGACAGGAGCGACGCCGGGTTTGCCAAGGCCGTGGCCGCGGCCGGCAAGTGCGATGTGATAGTATTCGTGGGCGGTGAGGAAGCCGTGCTTTCGGGCGAGGCCCACTGCCGCGCCGATATCTCGCTGCCCGGAGCACAGACGGAGCTGCTTAGGGAACTGAAGAAAACCGGCAAGCCCTTAGTGGCTGTGCTGCTGTCGGGCCGTCCGCTGACACTGCCCGAGGAATCCGAGTTGTGCGACGCCATCCTGTTCTGTTTCCATAACGGCACAATGGGAGGTCCGGCCGTGGCAAACCTGCTTACGGGCAAGGTGAATCCTTCGGGCAAACTTCCCGTCACGATGCCCCGGATGGTGGGTCAGGTGCCTATCTACTACGCGCACAAGAACACAGGGCGTCCCACCGAGGGCGAGGTGATGCTGATGGACCAGATACCCCCGGAGGCAGGACAGACCTCGACAGGCTGCACCTCCTTCTGGCTGGATGCCGGTCTGGCACCGCTCTATCCCTTCGGCTACGGACTGAGCTACACGACATTCGAATACGGCAAGCCCGAGCTGTCGGCCACCTCGATGGACGGTAACGGAGAGATAACGGTGAAGTGCCGTGTGACCAACACCGGCAAGACGCGCGGGGCAGACGTGGCCCAGCTCTATGTGCGCGACATGGTGGCGTCGCTGGCGCAGCCGGTCAAGCAGCTGAAGGGCTTCGAGAAGGTATGGCTCAACCCCGGCGAATCAAAGACCGTGACATTTACGCTTCCCGCCTCGCGGCTCGCGTTCCACAACACGGAGGGCAACGAGATTACGGAACCGGGCGAGTTCACCCTCTGGGTAGACAATTCGTCGGACTGCAAGACCGCACCTGTAAAATTCAGCATAACGGAAAACAATACAGCGTATGAAAAATAAAGCAGCGATAATATCTCTGGCACTTGTGTGCCTTTCGGCTCCGGCATGGGGCAAGAGTGCGAAGCGCGGCGTAAGCGAGAATCAGTTCTCGCTGGCCGTAGAGCTGGATGCCGTCAAGCCCGGCGTGGGCTGGTACTACAACTGGGCCAATACTCCCACCGCCGGAATCAACGGGCAGGTGGAGGCATACGAGGGCATCGATTTCGTGCCGATGTGCTGGAACGCCAACTACAGCGCCGACAAGATCCGCGAGTATGTCAAGGCCCACCCCGAGTGCAAGTATCTGTTGGGCTTCAACGAGCCCAACTTCACCGCGCAGGCCAACATGACGCCCGAGGTGGCCGCCGGCCACTGGACCGCGGTTCAGGCTCTTGCCAAGGAACTTAACCTGAAGCTCGTGGCTCCGGCACTGAATTATTCGCCCAACGCGCCCTATCAGGATCCCTGCAAGTGGATGGACGAGTTCGTGGCCCTGGTGGGACCGGACGCTTTCGACTACACGGCGATCCATGTGTATGGCGGTTACGGTGTGCTGACTGACCTGGCCACCAAGTTCCATGACAAGTATGGCAAGGATGTGTGGGTGACTGAGTTCTGCTACTGGCCCGAGGCCGGCAACCAGAATTCGTCGGTGACACCGTCCACCCAGATCAACTTCATGACCCAGGCTCTGGAATGGCTGGAGACAACTCCCTGGATCCATAAGTATGCGTGGTTCAAGGCCAAGGGAAGCTACAACAGCAACAAAGGACCGAACTATGGCCTGATCGTACCTCAGACGGGTTACGACGAGCGACAGCTGTCGCCTCAGGGAATGGTGTACTGCTACATGAGCGATTTCGACAGGGAGGTGTGGAACGCCGTCGGCACCGAGTTCCCCGCAGTGGATTATGTCGCGTCGAACGCCATCGAACTGTATCCCGGCAATGACGCCGGTTGCGCAAAACCGATCGAGATAAGCCGTTTCAACAGCGGATCGACCGTAGACTGGCAGTTTGAAGTGCCCGAGGCAGGCAGGTATGACCTGAAGCTGACCGTGGCCGGCATGGGCGAGCCTACCCGTTTCGATCCGCAGCTGCAGGTGCAGCTTGTGAACGGCGACGAGGTGACCGACCTGACCGACGTGATAAAAATGACTCTGCCCAACTCCGACGAGAATTACGAGGCCCACGCCATCAACCTGACGTTGCCCGCCGGACACGTGACATTGCGCCTTGCCGACGCCGCTCCGTATCAGCCCAGCGGCATCAGGATCTCGCGCGTAGGACTCTATGCCGAAGGCACCGGCGCCGTGGAGGGAGTGGCAATGGAAACCTTAACGAACGTGAATGTCTACAACATGCAGGGCGTGATGTTGAAACGCAACGTAGACCCTGCCACGGCCATCGACGGACTTGCCCCCGGCCTCTACGTCATCGGCAACCGCAAGGTGCTGGTTAAGTGATAATAGTTAACAATAATCAATAATAACATCAACCATGAAGAAAATTTTACTGACAGCGTTGCTGTTTGGTGGCATGATGGCCACCGCCGGCGTAACGGGCAACGTTTTCCAGCAGGCATCCCCTACAGATGGCCGGCAGTCCGAACCAGAAGTGACCAACATTCTACGCGCCGAAGGCGAAAACGCCTCCGAGTATGCCTACGGCAACAAGTGGTATGGCAATGCCGAATGGACTTCCGGAAATCTGACTGTAACGTTCAACTATACTCTTACTGCGCTGGAGAACAATCACCTGCAGGTAGACGCTACAATAGAGGGACTGGACAAGGTGCCCGGTCTTGCCGTGCTCCAGATGCAGATAGGCGTTGGCGGCTGGACAAACGCTGTTAAAAATGAAGACAACTCATATACTTGGGTATCGAATCTAACTTTTGAACTTGGACATGACGTTGCGCCGCTGCATTTCTATTTTCCGTATGAAAGTGGAGGTGTAGTAAATCAGGCTATAGATGGTTATAAGTTCGGGGCTGCGAATGAAGAACCGGTAAAGGAAATATTGCCTAAACTTACTGCTAAGACTCAGAACATAACCGCCAATCTCGCTGAGATTGCATACGAAGTGACTTTACCCGAGGAATTGACAGGCGCCACAGTCAAGGTATATCTGAACGATGCTGAAGCCACGGCTTCTCCCATTGCATTGACCGACCTGACACCGTCTACCGGTTATTCCTACACGATGAAGGCCGTGGCCACCAAGGATGGCATTGACTATACAGGCAAGGAGGTAAAAGTGGAGTTTACAACGAACCGTGATGTAACTGAAGCTGTAGAATATCATGTCATTATAGATGGTATGTTAAATAAGGCATATCTGGCAGGTGAAGATGCTGCCACATCTCGTCGTTCGATGCCTGTATCTATTGAAACTACTATCAAGTACAATCCCGATGGTACAGTAACAATTGAGAGTGTTCCCCATTGTGTAGGAAACATAGTAGGATTAGTTTGGAAAGCTAATGCGTGTGAGGAAGGTCATGACAATATTAAGGATATGAAGCTTGAAGACGGTAAGTATATATATACCTCTGACGCCAAGTTCCAGGATAAGACAAATCTTTATGTACAGTTGCGTCCTGCCTATGATGGCGGTGATGCTATGCTGAGTGTGTATGGATATCAAACCGGTATGGAGAATGAGGTGATAACTTATGGTGAGCCTGCAAGCATCGAAATGAGCGGAGTTCCTGCCACTATGATCGTAAACGAAAGCTATAATGTAAGTTCTATCGTAAAGGACAACAACGGTCATTATCTGGTTGAGAAAGCAGCTGACTGCACAGTAGAGGCTCCGTTTACTTTGGTTGACGGTGTTCTGACCGCGACCGCTAAGGGAACCGGCCATATAACCGCCACCTGTGAAACCGCCACAAGCGACATCGCGCTGGAGTGCTTCCTTGACAGCGACGCACAGGGCGTACACGCCATAAATGCCACTTACGAGGCTGACGGTGGTGTGAATGCCGCACTTGCATTCGACGGTAACGAAGAAACTCAGATCGAATGGGCTCCTGAAACAGGAGCGGAGCACTATGTGACTGTAACTCTTGAGAAGGAATATCAGATTCAGGCCGTACAGCTGGTATGGGAAGGTGCTTCCGCCAAGGAATACACGGTGACTCTGACTCCCGCTGCCGCAGCCGGCGCAATGCAGAAAGCCGCAGCCGAGCCTAAGGTATTCGTTGTAAACGATGGCGCCGGAGGTGCTGGTATGACTCCCCGCAAGAACCTGTACAACGCGGACTTCTCTACGATTCCCGCTCAGACCGTAAAGCTGGAGACCAAGGCGGCTGCAACCGTCTGGGGCATCAAGCTGAAGGAAATGAAGGTGATGGGCAGCGAGAAGAAGGACGGCACCGTAGGTGTTGAGGCCGTTGAGCTGACTCCCGACACTATCGTGGACGTATACAACCTGCAGGGTGTTCGCGTGCTGCGCGACGCCAAGGTGATGGACATCATCAACCTGCCTGCCGGCATCTATGTGGCCGGTGGCCGCAAGTACATAGTGCGCTGATCTGGATTCTATAGTATATAAAGTATATAAGGAAGTGAAGCCGGGGCTCGTGTCGGGTCCCGGCTTTCTTTAGTTCGCCCGACATGGGCA
>DESI01000003.1:0-15929 GCA_002361235.1 Porphyromonadaceae bacterium UBA3318
GCTCTACCAACTGAGCTACTACCGCATAGTTGTTGCACATAAACTATATGCCGTTGGTTTCTGTTGCAAATTTACAAATTATTTGTGAGTTGACAAAAAGAGATTGGTTTAATAATTCATTAACAAAGGTCAAGAATTGGAATCACATTCCTCCTTATATCGTTTTTCATAGTCAACTATGATTCGTTCGATATCCTTTTTTAATTCGGGAATATGCTTGATTACCAATCCCCATAGGAAAGTTGGTTGCACATTGTCGTAGGCATGAATAATTCTGTTGCGTGTGGCAATAATGGCTCGTGCATTAGGGATTTCTATGGTGGGATCAATCTTCCGAATCCGATTAATCGCTTCGCCCATTATCTCCGTTTTACGCTCTACGACGCATTTGCGCATAATATCCTTCTCAAACAAATCATATCTGTTTGGGAAGTCGATAAAACAGCTCTGCATGTCGTTTATGGCATCCAGAACATCTTGTAAATATGTCAGGATTTCTTCATTAGCCATAAATCATCTGTTTTGTGCGGTTGATGTTGGCAATGAAATATTTATTTCGAAGTCCTCCTTGTTCAATTAAATCTACTTTTCTGTTGAAAAGACGTTCCAATGCATCACGTAAATCGAAATAATTCGTGACATAATCCCATTTCTCATGATCCGTAGTATCGAAATCAACAAGCAGATCCACGTCGCTTTGGTCATTGAATCTATCCGTTAGAATAGATCCAAATACGGCCAGAGACTTGACCTTATGCTTTCGGCATAATTCAAAGATACGGTTCAAATTCAATTCAATCAGCTTCATGGCGACAAATGGCGTTATGTGATGCAAATATACTGATTATTTTGATATTCTACAAGTGTTTGGCCAGATCCTGGGCCTTGCGGTATTCATCGGGGGTGCCTATGTCAATCCATAGACCGGTGAGGGGGTAACGGATTACGGATTGGTTGTCGGCCACGAGAGCCTGTATCAGATCGGTGGCGTTGAATACCCGGCCTTCGGGAATGTAACGCAACGCCTCGCGGCGGATCAGATAGATGCCGGCGTTGGCGTACATGTTATAGACTGGTTTTTCTTCCACGCCAAGGATATTCCTGCCGTCAATGTCAAAGATTCCGTAAGGCACCGAGATAGTATAAGGTACCGCCGCCGCCGACATCATGGCGCCGTTCTGCATGAAATGCAGATAAAAATCCTCATAGTCAATGTCGGTCAGCAGGTCGGAATTCATCACTAAGATGGTGTCGTTGTGGAAATCCGGCACAAGCGTCAGCGACCCGATGGTGCCGAAAAACTGAGTCTCGGCCACGCAATTCACGTTGGCGCCGGCTTCGGTCGGCACAGAGAAATGCTCCGTCAGCTGTTCCTTGAGATAATTTACCGTGACGGAGAAATCCTTCACGCCGTATTTGGCCAGCGCATCGATGTTGAGGTCTATGATAGGTTTGCTGCCGATTTTTAGCAATGGTTTTGGGGTGGTCAAAGTCAGGGGACGCAGGCGTTCACCCTTGCCGCCGGCCATCAGCACGGCATCGACCGGCAGTGCTGCCTTGGCGCGTGTCAGGTCTATCACATCAAGAATATGGTGTGCGGCATCAAGTACCGGCACCAACAGAATGCCCCGCTGACGCATCCGCTTCAGCTCGTATGCCTGCGACAACGAGCTGAGATACGAGAAATCGCGGTGCATGGCGTTTCCGACCGGACTGTTTACCTCATGCCCGGCTATCAGCGCACGGCGCACGTCGCCGTCGGTCAGGGTGCCGACCATAACGCCATTGTCGTCAACCACGAACAGCGTCATGGAGCGAGACTTAACCAGGTTCAGCCGCTTTAGAGCCTCGCGTATCGGTTCCGAGACGTTTATGGTGTAATCCTCGATTTTCATATTCATTTCTCGTTAATGTCCAACATACCCTCTTTCAGCATCAGTTCCGCTATCTTCCAGTCCAGCATGGTGTCGAGGTCCAGCGAATGAATCTCGTCCATCACATATTTGCGGATGTGCTTGAACTTGGACAGGGGAGACCTGCGGAGAGCCCCGGGGTCTATAACATACACCGCGCCGTTGTATTCCCAGGCCTCGGGGGCGTCCTGGCGGCGTACATATTGCCCGTTTCCTTTCGACAGCTTCAGAAAACCGTCGGCATCCTCCTCAAAGCAATTGTAGTAAGGATTGGCTTTGGCGGCTGTGACGCTCACCACCATGTCGGTGCCAGGCCCGAACAGCGCCATGGCGCCCCTGATGTCCTCCGGGCTGCGGAACGGCGATGTAGGCTGCAGCAACACTATGGCATCGTAGTGCAGTCCCTGCTGCTCGTAATGGTCCAGGGCATGAAGCAACACCTCGTATGTGCCGCATGTGTCGGTGGCCAGCCGGGCCGGCCGTACGAAAGGCACGTGAAGCCCGTAATCCTCTACGGTGCGGATTATTTCCGGGTCATCGGTTGTGACGCATATATCGGCGTCAGCAGCCACCGAGCGCGCCTGGTCTATGGCGTGGCATATCAGCGGCTTGCCGCCCAAGGGACGGATGTTCTTGTGCGGAATGCCCTTGCTGCCGCCGCGTGCCGGTATGATTACGAGTGTCTTCATAGATAACGGGCTTTGATTTCGGCTATGACTCTCTGCGCGCTGTGTCCGTCGCCGAAATAAGGATCCGAGGGATAATGAGTGTCGGGAATCAGTGTCAGCACCTCGGCTATATCCTCCTTTGATATGCCACGGGGAGTGATGACGTTAGCGCACAGATGACGCCCCTTCTGGCGGTCGCCTATGTTTACGGTGGGCACGCCGACAAACGGAGTCTCAAGGATTCCGCTGGAGGTGTTGCCCACCAAGGCGTAAGCCTGGCGCATCATCGACAGGTACCGGCGGTGTCCCAGCGAGTGAATGAAATGGAAATGCGGATTGCCGTCACACACCTTGCGGTAGTAATCGTTCAGTTCCGCGCCGCCGGCGTCTGCGTTGGCGGCTGTGATCATCACCTCGGTGTCAGTCAGTTCGGCCATAGCTTCGATTGCGTTGCGGGCAATGGCCATGCTTGTTTCCATCGTGGCCTTGGTCTCGGTATGGATGGTGCAGAGAATCCAGCGGCGGTCAGGGTCAAGCCCCAGGTTTTCGGCCAGTTCTGCCCGCGACATAGGGGCGGTGCGTACGAAAGTCTCCAGCCCCGGTTCGCCTACATTCACCACGGGCTTGCGGCCCTCGGTAATGGTTGTGACACGTTGTGCCGACGGTTCGGTGCAGGGCAGGTGCAGGTCGGCCATCATGGTGATGGCGTCGCGTATCTGGTTGTCGATGGCGCCCTCCGTGATGTCGCCGCCGGAGATGTGGGCTATCGGTATGTTGAGTATCAGGGCCACGCTGCATACGGCCAACAGCTCATAACGGTCGCCCAACACCAGCAATACGTCCGGTCGCAGTTCGGACAGCGCGTCTGCCATGGATATGGCGCACATCCCCGTCGACTTGGCAATGCCTGTGTCGGTGGAGGTAGACAGAAGGAATTCCACCCTCCTGTCAATGTGATGGCCGTCGGCCTCGATCTGGCGCACCGTCATGCCCTGGTCGGGCGACAGATGACCGCCTCCGGCTATCAGCTGCAACTCGATGTCCGGGTCACGCTCCATGTCGGTGATGATCCAGTGCAGCAGACCGTATTCCGAGCGCGCGCCGGTGAATATGCATACTTTCAGTTTGCGGGCCATGGTCAGAGGGTGATGAGTTCGTCGGTGTTGAAATCGCGCGAAGCCTTCTGCCCGATCACCTGGTACCAGCGCATGGGCGATATGCCGGTGCCGGGCCGTTTTACGGTCACGTTACGTATCGTGAACGTTTCGCCGGCACGGATAGGCTTGCGCGCCACGATGCTTTTGCGCGCCACTTTGAGGTTGGAACTCTCGCTGGGCGTCACATGCTTCTCGGCCGAACCCACGGCCTTCTCCACTATGCGGATGGCCTCGGTCATGGCCTTGAATTCCTCAGGGTCGGCCGACGCACGATGATCGGGACCCGAGGCGGTCTTATCGTAAGTGAAATGCTTCTCTATTATCTTCGCGCCACGGGCCACGGCTGATATAGGCACGGCAATGCCTTCGGTGTGGTCGCTGAATCCCACGCCACCGCACCCCAGAGTCGCCAGCTGCTCCATGGCGCATAGATTCACGTCCTCGGCCGGGGTAGGGTATTGGGTGTTGCAGTGCAGCAGATATATGGACTCACGCTCCACGCCGTTGTCGGTCAGTACCTTGACGGCCTGACGCACCTCGTCGATGTCGCACATGCCTGTGGACATTATCACCGGACCGCCGTAAAGCGCGATACGCTCCAGCATCGGCAGGTTCGTGACCTCGCCCGACGGTATTTTCCAGTAATCCATATCGAGACCGGCTAAGAAATCGACGCTTTCGATATCAAATGGCGACGAGAGGAATCCGATACCTGCATTGCGGCATTCACGCGCCAGGACCTTGAAATCCTCGGGCTTGAGTTCGAGGCGGCGCAGCATCTGAAGCTGGCTCTCGTCGCCGCCGCAGTTGCGCTCCTGGTATTCGGCGCGGCTCGCATCGGCACAGACCAAGTTCTCGGCCTTGAATGTCTGGAACTTGGCATAGTCGGCGCCGGCCTCTTTGGCAAGGTGCACCATTGAGACGGCCCGTTGCAGGTCGCCCCCGTGATTGACGCCTATTTCGGCTATTATGATGGTGTGATTTGGTTTCAGCATGGTACGTATCTTGCTGGATTTCCGGCATAAAGGCCGGGTTTGGTTATGTTCCTTATTACGACCGATCCCATGGCCACGGATGCTCCCGCGCAGATGGATACGCCGTTGCGAATCACGGCGCCGGCGCCGATAAACGCATTGTCGCCTACCGTGACCTCGCCGCACAGAATGGCTCCGGGAGCTACGAACACATTGTCGCCAAGCCTGCAGTCATGCTCCACGATGGCTCCGGTGTTGATGACGCAATGACGCCCCACGGTGGCGCGGTTCACGATAGCTCCGTTCATTACGGCCGAGCCTTCGCCCACGTGCGAATGACGCGACACCACGGCATGACCGGCAATGACAGTCACCGCAGGAAACGCGGCGAACCGGTCTATTACCTTGCGCCTGATGTCGAGATGGCATCCATGGTCTATGCCCACGGTTATATGTACGGCTGCCTTGGAATCTATCTCGCCTGACAGAAGTTGCCCGTCGGTGCCGAGATATGGCACGCCTGGAGGCTCGGCCGATTCCCCGGGAGCCACATATCCTCCGAACATCGTGTCGCCGGCCGCCTCTATTACCGAGCGGGCGTGGCCGCCTCCTCCAACCAGTACGTACATCGCAGTCTACATTTTATCGTCCAGGTTCTTGCCCAGTTCTTCGTGATGGAAATTGGGAAGATATGCGGCCAATACCTTGACTATGTCGGCTTTGGAATACGAGCCGGTGGAGAAAAGACTCTCCAGGTCGTCGATCAGGCCTTCTACCGCCTGACGCGACCGGTTGTCGGTCTCGGTAATCACTCCCAATGACTTGAAGCGCTCCATGTCTGTTGTCTCGCCGCTGACGGTGAATTGCTCACAATCCTTCTCGCCGGTGGTGTCGCTGTCGAAATACACGACAGGATACACAGGACCCGGCAGATTGGCCGCCGCGAATGCCTTGGCCTCGTCGTCGTTGGCGCATTCATGTTTGCCGAAGCCCGATTCCTTAAGGAAAGCATCGCATATTTCGGAGAATGTCTTCAGCTTCTCCTTGCCGAGTTTCGGGAAGAACACCTCGCCGTTATTGCCAAGGATGCACGCCAGCATACATATCTGGCCGCTTTCCTCCATCGATACGAAATATCGCTTCACGTCCTTAGGCGCCACCAGAGGCTGGTTCTTGGCCATGCGGTCGGTGAAGCTGGCGGGCAGCGAGCCGTTGGAGAATGCCACGTTGGCGAATCGTGCCGTTGTTACCTTGAACTTCGGGCGGTAAGCCATGATCAGGTCCTCCATCACGCGCTTGGACGCTCCCATGATGTTCACAGGGTTGGCGGCCTTGTCGGTAGAGACGCAGAAGAAATGCCGGGGCGGATACTGTTCAAGCAGATCCAGGAATCCGCGGGCCTTGATTACGTTGTTTTCCAGCAGGGCGCGCACGGAAATGCGGTCCTTTTCGCTGCGCACGTGTTTGTGGGCCGAGAAATTGGCCACGATGTCGAAGCCGCCGTGCTCGCGGAATATCTCCGCCATTACGGGACTGGCGAAGTCCAGCGTATATGTCAGGAATACGGGAGGCACCGCAATGCCTGAATCGGAGCGAAGGTCGCGGGTAAGCTCGGCCAGACCGTTTTCGTTGAGGTCCACCACCACAAGCTCGGATGGCCGGAACTTCAGCACCTCCTTGATGAACGAGGAGCCGATCGAGCCGGCACCGCCTACCACCAACACGGATTTACCTTTTATCTCATGCTCCAGTTCATCGTGCCGGGCGAGTATATCGGGGGCGAACAGCGACTGGTCGCGTTCTATGACATGTTCCTTTACGAATGCAGGTATATTCATGGTCTAAAGAAAGTTACTGCATATAATATCAGGCCGGCACACAGGGTGATGCCGATCCACATCTTGCTTTTGCGCACGTAGTCGGCCATGGTGGCGCGCAGGTGCTCGCGTTCCTGGTCTGAATACAGGTGGTTGGACGACTTCGATACGCTTCTGTTTGATTCTTCCCATGCCTTACGGGCGTTGAAAGCGCAATATATGGCCATGATGCCCGTAGGGAAGAAGCATAAAACGGTGACTACGGTAGCGAAGAACAGCAGGCCGGACGGCGGCGGGACGGAAGGGTCATGGTCTGCCGGGTCGTGGTCGGCTTTCTCAGGAGCCGGTACGTCCCCTTTCCGGAAGTAATAGCGGAAAGCCGGGGGCACGGCGTCGTAGCTGTCGTCGCGCTCCGGGGTGGTGTCCGTGATCCCGTTGTCCGAGGCTGCTGATGCAGCCGGCAACGAGGCTTTGGGCGAGGGATGGCGCAGCTCCGCCAGACGCTGGCGGAAGAAGCGGCACACGTCACCGTTCTCGTCGGCGCGCTCCCAGTCGGGCATCCCCTTGCACCATATATAGGTGTCGGGACGGATGCCCAAGTCCGCCAGTTCCTCAAGAGTCATCGGGCCTACCTGACGGTCGCCCAACATTGCATAATAAGCCGTAGCCATCAATATTACATTGCGTCCATAGCCTCGATGGCTCCCATGAATCCGGCCACGCCGGTTCCAATCAGACTGATTAGCACCAGTACGCCGATACCGGCGAACACGAAGGAGATGATGGTCATCACCTTGGCGTTGGAATTGGCGGCGTCGGCCTCCATATTGTTACCCATCTGGTACAGGTTGTTGGCCTTGTTGGCCTGGACTATGCCGATGATGCTGAATATGATGCCTATGCAGCTGAATAGGCAGTTCAGCACCGTGGACACGATGGCCCAGGGAAGCCAGTTGGTGTGCGGGCGCACGTTGCCGCCCATGTTCTGCTGATACGGGTTGCCGTATTGCTGCTGTCCGTAGTACTGCTGCTGGCCGTAATAAGGCTGCTGGCCATATTGCGGCTGCTGCTGGCCGTAACCCTGCTGCGCCCCGTAGTTGGGCTGCGGGCCGTATTGCGGTTGCTGCGGGCCATACTGCTGTCCGGGCTGAGGCTGTTGCTGAGGTTGCTGCTCGGAGTTAGGGAAGATTGTTTCCTGCTCCTCGGCGAACAGAGCGGTCAGCTCGGGCATGGACGAGGCCTGAGCCCAGCCGTCCATGCCTTCGCGCCATACGTATGTGTCGGGGGTCATGCCCTGCATCCGCAGCACTTCGCGCGGGTAGGGACCCTTCTGCTGTCCATCGACGATGATGAAATATTGTTCATTCATAGCTTGAGAAGTTATGGTGTCATTGGTTTTTGCCGCAGCAGTTCTTGTACTTCTTGCCCGAACCGCAGGGACAGGGATCGTTGCGTCCCACCTTGGTCTGCGCCTTTGCGGGCTGGGGCTTCTTGGGGCCGGACGAGTATGTGGCGTTCTTGGCGGCCTCACGCTGGGCGTTCTCGCCCTCGTATGTCTCGCGAGTGGTGCTGTAACCGGCGTATGGGTTGTAGCTGCGGGCGCGCTGGGTCGCTACCTCGGCGGCACGTGCGGCCTCCTGGGCCTCGCGGGCCTTCTTCGCCTCCTCGTAGTCGGGAGCGGCAAGACGTCCGCGCATCAGTGTGCCGACAACCTTGGCGTTCATGTCCCAGAGCATCTTCTTCCACAGCTCGAATGCCTCGATCTTGTAGATCACCAGCGGGTCTTTCTGCTCGTAGGCGGCGTTCTGCACGGAGTGACGGAGCTCGTCCATCTCGCGCAACTGCTCCTGCCATGCGTGGTCGATGCTGCTCAGCAGCACGGCCTTCTCCCATGCCTTGGTCAGAGGCTTGCACTCGTTGTCGTAGCAGTTCTGCAGGTCTTCGTACACGTTGAACATCCTGCGGCCGTCGGTCACGGGCACTCCCACGGGACCGGAAGCGCCGTTCACCTCCACGAAGTCCTTGATGTAGGGCATCGCGGCGTGGGCAATCTGTTCCTTGCGGCGTGCCAGCAGTTCCATTGCCGAGTCTGACAGACGGTCGGTCATCTCCTCGGTGCTCATGCGGCTGAAGTCGTACTCCGAGAAGGGCACCTCCATCGAAAGCGTCTTGTATACCTCTTGGCTGAAGTCCTCGTAGCTGGAGTAAGATCCGCCGGCGATGTCACCTGCCAGCTCGTAGACGATGTTGGCGATATCCATGCCGATGCGCTCGCCGCGCAGGGCGTTCTGGCGCTTGCCGTACACGCCGTTACGCTGGGCGTTCATCACGTCGTCGTATTCCACCAGACGCTTACGGATGCCGAAGTTGTTGTTCTCCACTTTCTTCTGTGCGGTCTCGATGCTCTTGGTGACCATGCGGTCCTCGATCATCTCGCCCTCCTTGAAGCCGAGGCGATCAAGCATCTTCACCACGCGCTCAGAGGCGAACAGACGCATCACGGTGTCCTCGAACGACACGAAGAATACCGAGCTGCCCGGGTCGCCCTGACGTCCGGCACGACCACGCAGCTGACGGTCCACGCGACGCGACTCGTGGCGCTCCGTACCGATGATGGCCAGACCTCCGGCCTCGCGTACCTCGGGGCTAAGCTTGATATCCGTACCTCGGCCGGCCATGTTGGTGGCGATGGTGACGGTGCCTTTCTGACCGGCCTGGGCCACCACATTGGCCTCCTGCTGGTGCAGCTTGGCGTTCAGCACCTGGTGCGGAATGTGACGCAGCTTCAGCATCTTAGACAGCAGCTCGGAAATCTCGACCGAGGTGGTACCCACCAGCACCGGACGGCCCTGGCTCACCATGTCCTCCACTTCCTGGATGATGGCCGCGTATTTCTCCTTCTTGGTGCGGTACACGCGGTCGTTCATGTCGTTGCGGATCACGGGACGGTTGGTCGGAATCTCGATTACCTCGAGTTTATAGATGTCGTAGAACTCGCCTGCCTCGGTCATGGCCGTACCGGTCATGCCCGCTAATTTGCGGTACATACGGAAATAGTTCTGCAGCGTGATGGTGGCGTATGTCTGCGTGGCGGCCTCCACCTTGACGCCCTCCTTGGCCTCGATGGCCTGGTGCAGTCCGTCGGAGTAGCGGCGACCCTCCATGATACGGCCCGTCTGCTCGTCCACAATCTTGATCTTGTTGTCGTCAATCACATATTCCACATCCTTGTCGAACAGTGTGTAGGCCTTCAGCAGCTGGTTGACGGTATGTACGCGCTCCGACTTGATGGAGTAGTTCTGCAGCAGCGAGTCTTTCTTCTCCTGCTTCTGTTCGGGAGTCAGGTCTTCGTTCTCCACCTCGCTGAGCTGGGCGGCGATGTCGGGCAGGATGAAGAAGTCGGGGTCGGTGGTGGTGCCTGTCAGGATGTCGATACCCTTGTCGGTCAGCTCGATGCTGTGGTTTTTCTCGTCGATCACGAAGTACAGGGGCTCTACGGCCTTAGGCATCTCGCGGTTGTTGTCGGCCATGTACTTGGCCTCCACCTTCAGCATCAGGTTCTTGATACCGTCCTCGCTCAGATAGCGGATCAGCGGGCCGTGCTTGGGCAGAGCCTTGTAGACGCGGAACAGCGCCAGACCGCCCTCCTCGGTGTCACCCTTGGAGATCTTGTCCTTGGCCTCGAGAAGAAGCTGCTGAGCTAATTTGCGCTGTGCGTTCACGATTTTCTCTACATTGGGTTTGAACTCGTTGAACATCTGGTCGTCGCCCTTGGGGATGGGGCCGGATATGATCAGAGGCGTACGGGCATCGTCGATCAGCACGGAGTCAACCTCGTCGACGATCGCATAATAATGCTGTTCGCGCTGCACCAGGTCCTCCACACGGGTGGCCATGTTGTCGCGCAGATAGTCGAAACCGAACTCGTTGTTGGTTCCGAACGTGATGTCTGAGTTATAAACGTCGCGGCGCTCCTGGCTGTTGGGCTCGGTCTTGTCGATACATCCCACGGTCAGTCCGTGGAACTGATAGAGCGGGCCCATCCACTCGGAGTCACGCTTGGCCAGATAGTCGTTGACCGTCACCACGTGCACTCCCTCGCCTGTGAGGGCGTTCAGGAACACGGGCAGCGTCGCCACCAGGGTCTTACCCTCGCCGGTGGCCATCTCCGCGATGTTGTTCGACACCTTGTTGCCGTTCATCATGCCGTGGAGCACCATGCCGCCGATCAGCTGCACGTCGTAGTGCACCATGTCCCATTTCATCAGGTTGCCGCCGGCCACCCACTGGTTGCGGTATATGGCCTTGTCGCCCTCGATGGTGACGAAGTCCTTGCCCTGGGCCGCCAGTTTGCGGTCGGCATCGGTGGCTGTCACCTCGATGGTCTCGTTCTCGGCGAAACGGCGTGCAGTCTCCTTGACCACGGCGAATACTTCGGGCAGCGCCTCGTCCAGGTCCTTGGCGTAGTTGGCGAACATGTCCTCGCGGGTCTGGTCTATCTCCTTCCACAGCGGCTCGCGCTTCTCGTAATCCAGAGTCTCGATCTGGGCGCGCAGTTCGTCGATGTGGTCCTTGTATGACTGCGCGTTGCCGCGGATGCGGCCCTTTACGGTCTCGATGCGGCCGCGAAGCTCGTCGTGGCTCAGCGACTGGAGCTCGTTGTAGATAGGTTTGATTTCCTTATTGAGGCGGTTCCACAACGGACGCACCGCGCGCTCCGACTGGTTTCCGAAAAGTTTCTTTAATATACTCATGGTTGTGTCTTTATTCTGATGTTAAATTGAAAATACGTTTTTTTTGGGGGGGTATCCCAGAGGGATTTTATGGTTATTTTTGCAGCGGTATTGACCGTGCGCGGGTGCCGTTGGGCGAGCGTATTCTCAATATGTCGGTCAGGGTGGGGGCCAGGGCGGCCGCTTCCACGGGAGAGTCGATTTTCTGTGCGGGGATGCCGGGCGTCATGATGAACGCCGGAGTCATCACGGGCATCTGACGCACCGGTTTCTGGTGCGAGGCTACGGGG
The DNA here is from genome assembly GCA_002361235.1 of Porphyromonadaceae bacterium UBA3318. Classification (GTDB taxonomy): domain Bacteria; phylum Bacteroidota; class Bacteroidia; order Bacteroidales; family Muribaculaceae; genus Lepagella. Next base: position 11,553 of record DESI01000003.1, read on the forward strand.
GCGTCCTCGTCCACCACGCTCCATCCGGGAGCCAGGCGGATTATGACGTCGCCGCCGTATTTCGGGTCGTAACCGAGGTTAAGCGCGTCGGTCTCGGGCGACGACGGCGACAGAATCTCGTGTCGTGTGAAGGTCTGCTCCACACCGCTCATCAAGGCCAGGAACTGACGTGCCTCGTCGGCGATGGTGACGGGGTCGAGGTTGCGTGCCTCGATGCTCTTGGAGTCAAGGTAGACGTTGCCGTTGCGTATCGAAGCGATATAGTCGCCGATACCGTGGCGGGCAACGAGGTATGAGTTAAGCAGCGAGCGTGCGCGGCGCACGGAGAATTCGCCGCCGGGAATGCGGAACCGTTTGTCCTCGGTGGCCGTGGCGTCGTAGTATCCGGTGGATGTGAGCCATATCAGGGCGTTCTCCTTGCCGCAGTATTTGTCCACGGCTTCGATAATGCGTCCTATCTGGGCGTCGAGCCGGATGCAGGCGTCGGTGCTTTCCACCGTGCCGGTGCCGAGCGAATACTTGTAGGGGGCGACGGTGTACGCCACGTTAATCATGCCCTGAGCGGCGGGGTCGGCCGGCATCTGGCTGATCAGTTCCACCGCTATGTCGGTCACGGCGCGGTTGCCGGCGGGCGAAAGCCCGAACTTGCGGTAGGCGTCGCGGTCGCGCGAGGTGAATTTATAATCGAAAGCGGGTCCCTTGGCCAGATTGGTGCAGAGTCGCGCCGTGGCAGGCAGGGGACGCCATTTCACAGTGTCTATCTGGTGAGCCGGAGCCGTGCGGGAGTTGACCCGTTTCGTGGCGTTGTTCAGAAGGCCGTAGTACGACGAAGTGGCCCAGAGTCCGGACGTGTTGTTGAGCCACACGGCATTGTTGGCCGCATGACCGGCCAGTATCACGGCCTGCTGCGGATCGGCCGCCACGGAGTATATCACGGCCTTGCCGTCGGAGGCGATTGCCAGTTCGTCGGCGATGGTGGATAGGCGCAGACCTTCGGGCGTGAACGAATCGTTGGATATGGACCCGTTCGACATCGGGCGGGCCAACGGGGGCCGCATGGTCTGCGACTCCGAGTCGAATATCAGGGCCGACGGCACGCCGGTGTAGGCAGGCCATGAACCTGTCATGACGGCAGCGGTGCCGCTTGACGCGTCAAGGCCCGGTGTCTTGAAATCGACGTCGCGCAGATATGCCCCGTCGCGCATCAGCACCTTGAATCCCTTCTCGCCGAAAAGGCTCTGCAGCTGGTCTATCTGGTCGGTGCGCAGCTGGTCCACGACTATTCCCACCACGAGCCGCGGCGTCGCGCCGCTGACCTCGAGGGGAACAGTTCCCGCCAATGCTGCCAGACCCAACAGTCCGGTTGTCGCTAACCTGTACATCTTTTTATATCGATTGCCGAAGTGTGAATCAGCGTTTCCGTTTCGCCGGTTGCCGCTTCGGCTTGGTTGTCTTATTATGTATCTTACTATTAATATTATAACTCTGTTTATAGTCTAATATTGCGTAGGCTATGGAGAGAGCGAGAGTGGCGCCCATCAGCGGGAAGAAGGCCGGGTTGGCCGACTGCAGCTGGAAGGGCCAGATTATAAGCAGGATTCCGAGCACCACGATGTTGTACCATGCCATGATGTTGACGGGCCAGTGGGCACGGGGCCACCATACGCATACGGCCACTATCAGCTGCAGCGGATTGAGCCAGAGCAACAGCATGTTGGGACTCGTGGCTTCGTGGTCCGAGGCGAACACCAGGAAGGCGATGACGCATCCTCCCAGTCCGATCAACGCGAACCACAGACAGTACAGCCAGCGCAGAATCCTTCGTTTCCATGCCATGAACACGGAGAACGCCGCCATTAATATGAAACAAATAACGCTCCAAAAGTTCGGCGTCAGGTACCGTGGCGTCGGCGGCAGTGTTGCGTGTCCGCTGTCGGGCGTGAGCTGACGTGTGTCGCTCACCAGCCGGCGGCCGTCGCTGAGCGTGGCCCCGGCGTAGCGGTCGGACATCACCGTAGGCACGAACATCTCCTCGTTGGCCCTCAACTCCCGGTCCAGACCGGAGCCGAGCGCCAGGTCGATGCCGAACTGATACCAGGGATAGTCGCGGTGGAACGCCCGCATCTCGCGGCGGAAGGTGCCGTAGGCTATCGTGTCGGGGAATATCAGCCGTGCGTCGGTGGCCTGGGACAGACGGTCGGTGATGCGGGTGGCGCAGTTGTCCTTCACGTAATTATAGCGGTACGTGCGGTTCTGAGGCAATGCCTCGGTCTGAAGCAGCGAGCGCAGTTTCCACGCCTCGTCCTGCGTCAGGTTCAGGTCCTGTTCCAGCACCTTGCGCCCCTCCGACAGATATTCTGGCATGAACCACATCGTGGGGTAGCCGACAAGCATATAGTCGGTCTCCCCCTTCACGAAACGGTACACGAAATTAGGCTCGTCGAAGTTGAACACGCCGTAATTCCACACCGAATCCACCTCGGCGCCGCGTATGCGGATGGCGCTGTGACCGCACAGCTGGTACACCTCCGGGCCGGGCCATGCCGTGAGCAGACTTACAACGATGGAATCCCGTTTCTGCGTCGCCACCGAGGGAAACGCAAGAAACAGGATTACCAGTGTCGTCAATATGTGTCTGATCGATATTCGCAATTGTCTGATCAAAATTTGCAATTATCTGATCAATATTCGCAATTGTTCGGGAATCTCGGGAACGGAATCACGTCGCGGATGTTCTGCATGCCGGTCACGAACAGCACGAGGCGTTCGAAGCCGAGACCGAAGCCGGAGTGGGGCACAGAGCCGTAACGGCGGGTGTCAAGATACCAGTCCATGCCGGTGAGGCCCAGCTCCTCGATGCGTGCGTTGAGCTTGTCGAAACTCTCCTCGCGCTGCGAGCCGCCGATGATCTCGCCGATTTTCGGGAACAGCACGTCCATGGCGCGCACGGTCTTGCCGTCGTCGTTCAGCTTCATGTAGAAGGCCTTGATCTCCTTCGGGTAGTCGGTCAGGATGACGGGACGCTTGAAGTGCTCCTCCACCAGGAAACGCTCGTGCTCCGATGCAAGGTCCACGCCCCAGTAAACGGGGAATTCGAACTTCTTGCCGCTTTCCTCCAGAATCTTGATTCCCTCGGTGTAGGGGAGACGCACGAAGTCGTTCTTCACCACGAAGTGCAGACGGTCGATCAGCTCCTTGTCGAAGTGCTCGTTCAGGAAGGCGATGTCGTCGGCGCAATGCTCCAGGGCGTAGTTGATGCAGTATTTGATGAATTCCTCGGCGAGGTCCATGTTGTCCTCGATCTCGTAGAAAGCCATCTCAGGCTCGATCATCCAGAACTCGGAGAGGTGGCGGGGCGTATTGGAGTTTTCGGCGCGGAACGTCGGGCCGAAGGTGTAGATGCAGCCCAATGCCGTGGCACCGAGCTCACCCTCCAGCTGTCCGGATACCGTCAGCGACGCCATCTTGCCGAAGAAGTCCTGCGAATAGTCCACTTGTCCATCCTCTGTCTTGGGCAGGTCGTTCAGCGGCAGGGTCGTAACCTGGAACTGGGCGCCGGCGCCCTCGCAGTCGGAGGCCGTGATAAGCGGCGTGTGGAAATAATAGAATCCCTTGTCGTTGAAGAACCGGTGCACGGCGAAAGCCAGCGCGTGGCGGATGCGGAGCACGGCACCGAACGTGTTGGTGCGGGGACGCAGGTGAGCCTTCTCGCGCAGGAACTCCAGCGTGTGTCCCTTCTTCTGCAGGGGATATGTGGCCGGGTCGGCGGTGCCGTACAGCTCGAACTCGTCGGCCTGTACCTCGACGCTCTGGCCTTTGCCGGCACTGGGTGTCAGCACGCCCTGCACGTGGATGGAGCTGCCCGTGGTGATGGCCTTCAGGTCGTCCTCCGGAGTCTTCGACAGGTCGAACACTATCTGCAGGTTGTTGATGGTGCTGCCGTCGTTCAGGGCCACGAACTGCACGTTCTTGTTGCCGCGGCGGGTGCGCACCCAACCCTTTACGTCTACTTTCTTGCCCTCGTGTTCAGAGGCGTTGGCAAGCAGTTGCTTTATTGTTGTTCTGCGAATCTTTTCCATTGCAAGTTATTAGAAGTACTCTTATTCAAAAGCACCCTGACGCAGGATGTTGACTTCTTCCTGGGTCAGGAAGCGCCAGCGTCCGCGAGGCAGGTTCTTCTTGGTGAGACCGGCAAAGTACACGCGGTCGAGTTTGGTGACGCGGTAACCGAGGTGCTCGAAAATGCGGCGCACGATGCGGTTGCGGCCCGAGTGGATCTCGATGCCGGCCTGGTTGCGGTCGTCGCTTACGTAGCTGATGGCGTCGGCGTGGATCTCGCCGTCCTCAAGCTCTATGCCGTCGGCGATGCGCTGCATG
>DESI01000003.1:16229-37626 GCA_002361235.1 Porphyromonadaceae bacterium UBA3318
GCCGTCGGCGATGCGCTGCATGTCTTCCTCCGAGATGTCGCGGTCGGTCCAAACGTGATATATCTTCTTCTTGACGAACTTGGGGTGTGTCAGCTTGGAGGCCAGGTCGCCGTCGTTGGTGAGCAGCAGCACGCCGGTGGTGTTGCGGTCCAGGCGTCCCACGGGATAGATGCGCTCGGCGCAGGCGTTGCGCACCAGGTCAAGCACGGTGGTACGGCCGTTGGGATCGTCGCTCGTGGTGACGCAGTCCTTGGGTTTGTTCAGAAGTATGTAGCATTTGCGCTCGGGCGTAACTACCTTGTCGTCGTATTCCACCACGTCGTTGCGCTTGATCTTGGTGCCGAGTTCGGTCACGACCTGACCGTTCACCTTGACCTTGCCTGCGGTGATGTATTCGTCGGCCTCGCGGCGCGAGCACAGGCCTGCGTTGGCCATATATTTGTTCAGACGGATCTCCGAGTTCGGATCGATGTCCTCCAGCACGTAGTCTATCTGCTTGGGACGCGGTGTGAACTGGCGTTTCTGGAATCCGCCCTGGTTGTTTCTCTGGAATCCGCCCTGACGGTTCTGGAATCCGCCCTGGTTGCGCTGGTAACCGCCCTGACGGTTCTGGTAGCCGCCCTGGTTGTTGCGCTGCTGGAAGCCTCCCTGGTTGTTACGCTGCTGGTAACCTCCCTGGTTGTTGCGCTGCTGATAGCCGTTCTGGCCGTTGCGCTGCTGGAAGCCACCCTGGTTGTTGCGCTGCTGATAGCCGTTCTGGCCGTTGCGCTGCTGATAGTTGCCCGGGTTGTTACGCTGCTGGTAACCACCCTGGTTGTTGCGCTGCTGATAGCCGTTCTGACCGTTGTGCTGCTGGTAGTTGCCCTGGTTGTTACGCTGCTGGTAACCGCCCTGGTTGTTGCGCTGCTGATAGCCGTTCTGCTGACGGTTCTGATAACCGCCCTGCTGGTAGCTGCTCTGCTGCGGACGCTGCTGATAGCCGTAAGGACGTTGCTGATAGGGGCGGGCAGGACGTTCGCTTGTCTGGCCTTCGGTTGCGCCTGTAGCACTGTGAGTGTTGTGTGACGGGTAATTTACTTTTTCATAGTGCGGACCGTCATTGTTCTGGGCGTAATCATTAGCAATGCTTGCTCCGGGCTCTCCGATACGAGGCCGTTTAGGTTTTTTCGTTTCTTCCATAATCAGTTTTTCGCAGGGATCTCCAGACATCGCTGCCAGATCGTCCCCGGTTGTTTTTTGGTTTTGGTGGATAAGGTTTATTTATTATTTGAGCTCAAATATGTGGCTTTTCCTCTGTAGGTATAACAGATTTATATGCAAATCCGTTGCAAAGGTATGATATTTTCTTTAATATTGCAAATAAGATTTTTCGGTATTTTGTCATAAATATCGGAAAATCACAGAGATTATATGGAAAATGCTGATGTTTTGTGGACGGACATCAAACCTTGACTTCCATTCAAATCAAATATAAAAGAGAGGGTGTACCGGATCCTTGATCTGATACACCCTCGTAATTCTAAGAGGTATGTTGCCGTTGCGGTACGTTACCATGTAGGTACGTTACCGTGTCGGTATGTTACTCTTGCAACTGCCGGAGTTTATTTCACTGCGAGTTTGGCAGTAGAGTTGCCGCACTTCACGAGATATATGCCTGCGGCCACGTCGATGCGTCCGTCGCCGATGGAGCTTGTCACAAGTCGACCGTCCATGGAATATACATTCGCAACCGATTCGCCGGCACCGGCCACCACTATGGCTCCGGGTGCAGTGGTGAATCTTACGTCGTTCGACTCGACGGCTGCGATGCCCGAGGATTTGTCCTCGACATTGAGGTCATCTATTCTGATTAAAGTATTGGGCTGTGTGCCTGTCGCATAGAAGCCGAGCTGTATCTTCTTGCCCTTGAATGCGGAAAGATCCACCTCCGACAGTTTCCATCCGGCAGTTTCGGCACCATCGACCGTAAACGTCTTGACGCTCTTGAAGTCGTCGCCCGATTCAACCTGCACGTCGATCGTGCCGATGGAATTGCCGGCGGGATGGTAAACCTGGAATCCGAGCACGGGCTCCACAGCCGTGCGCAGGTCAATCTTACCCGTGACCATGATGGCCGCGTCGCCTGCTGTTTCGGCCGACATGCCGGCAAATGCCTGATCGCCGTCCGGAGCCGTTATATTGCCGTCGGCCTCGGAGTATATGCCCCAGAAGCCTTTGCCGGCCATCGTATAGACAGCAAGCATCGGCGATTCGCCGCCGAATCCTTCCGTCCAGGGAAGCGTATATGCTTTTCCAAGGGCGATGTCGCGTGTCTGCGAGCCGTTGGAATATCCACCGGTGGTGTGCGCGAAGATGCCGTAGCATTTGAACTGCTGGGGCTCGCCCTCGGCAACAGCCTGGAATACATAGCTTGTGCCCTTCACACCCTGAGCCACTGTCTTCTGAGCGATGCCCTCGCCGTCAAAGTACAGCTCGTTGATCATATAGTCGATGTTGTCAGGATTGATGGGCTTTCCGTTTTCGTCGGTTTCGGGAGCCTTCCAGGTCAGTTTGACTTCACCCTCGTTTTCCGTCTCCCATCCCTTGACCTCGGTGGGGAAAGAAGCCTTAGGCACGCCGATAAATGCGGTAAGTGAGGTTTCCATGCCTGCGCCGGCGTTGTTGTAGGCCAAAGCAGAATAGGTATAATCGGCTGCGATGGTAACCTCGTCTTTATATTCGATCTTTGCGCCGGGAGCGGGGTTTGCTATTGTATTGATAACCGTGCCGTTACGCTTTATCTCGATTTTTTCAATCGCGTCAATTGCGTTGCCCGCACTGTCCTTGGAAGGCGCGTTCATCGTGATGACGGCCACGAGCGGGTCATTGTAATTGCAGTCTACTTTGAAATCGTCTACAGCGGCCGGCACATTGGATTCAATGGGAGCCGATACCGAGAGGTTGTCCACGTGGAGATAGAAACCGTCAGCCTTGGTCGTGGCGTGTACGCCTATGTTCCAGTCGCCGCCGGTGTCGGGAGTAAGATAACCGTAGAAGTCGCCTTCGCCTGTGCTTCCGTCTTTAAGTAATGTCTCGGGAATAACCGTCATGGTCATCTTGTCGGGTTCGGCGGCCGTGCCGGCCTTTACCTCGAATGTCTCGCTCCAGAATCCGTAGGGACGCGCGTGCAGACTCACGCGATAGGTCTTGCCGGCTTCGAGTCGGAGCGCCGGCGAAATCAGCCAGTCATCCGTGTCGGTGCCGGTCATCACGCGGGCCTCCTCGGTATATCCGCTTTCATTCTTAAGGTATTCGGATTGCGCCCAGTGCCATTTCCCGTACGGTGTGCCGTTTTCGCTGTCACCGTCGCCATCGATAATGGTGAATTCATTCAGGGAATCCGCCGTATCGAATGTCTCGAGCCAGGGTACATTCTTGCCGGTCGAAGGTACGTATGCCGAATCAAGGATGTATGTGCCGTTAATCTCGGGAGATACGAAATCCTTGCCGTCAAGTTCGAAGCAGTTGGCACCTATATAAAACTCATATTTGCCATCGGCCAGCCCGTCAGGGAATACGGCCTTGAACGAGGGATGTGCCGCACCATCCACCGCGTCGATTGAGACGGCGGCGGTTTCAGTGCCTCCTTCGTTGGTCAGGATTACTCTTGAAGGATTAAGGAACATGGCTTTCTCCGCAGTGTCCGCGTTGTCGAATGTCACCACTACTTCCTTCAGACCGGCAACGGTGCTGCCCGATGCCGGGGTCAGGGAATAAGTGTAGGTCTTCGGCTTCTTGTACGTTACAGAATAATCCATTGCCGGAGAGGCGATGCCGTCGATGCTGAAGGCCCCCTTGTCGGCATGGAATGTCACTGTCCCTCCGTCCGGAGCAAGTGATTTGGACACCTGCAGGCGCAGGCCGGTGCCGGATGCCGAGAGACGGTAACCTTCTTCTTCCGAAGTATTGGACACAGCCGTCAGAGTATTGTCGTTGAGCTTCACTTCAATTTTGGCACCGGCTACTGCTGTGTTCAGTTCCACTTTCGTTGCATCGGTGAAGGTAAAGTTAATGTCGAAATCGCCATATTGGGGAATATCCTTTTCCGTGCCGGCTGGAGGATAAGCGGTCCATTTATAGTCTATGTCGTCGGAGACGTTATAGACTGTCGTGATCAACGGACTTTGCTGTCCATCGTGAGTGAAGGCTCCGGAAGGAATCAGCAATGTCCAGGCTCCGGGTTCGGTAACCTTGTCGAATGTGAATGTCCAGTATGAACCGAAACCGCTCACATCCGTACATTTCTTCGACTGCGTTCCCTTGGAAATAATCACCTCATCCTTGGAGCCGGTATTAAACTCGGTAAGGTAATTTCCATTGGGGAAATTTACCTGCACTTTTGAAACTGAAGCCACAGGCTTTGACGGGTCGGGAGTGAAGACGGGACCGTCAAACGGAGTTTCAGCTTTCGCGCCGGGCAGCGTAACAGCGAGGAGTGCTGCGGCGACGGCAAAATTAGAAATTCTCATGCTAAAAAAAGTTTGTGTTGTTTCATCCATCCTTGAGCCAGCATAATACTCAGGAAAATCTTATCGGTGTCAAATTTAGTGAAAAAATCCGGCAATATGCAAATAATAAAGTAATAAATAAAGATTTTTGTCAATATTCATTCAACTTCCACAATCCATTCGGCAATGGAGCGGATGGTGTCCTCGAAGTTTACACCGACCTTTACGATTTTGCGCCCGTAAGCATGTCAAGAAAACTCTGCTCCACATCCTCGTTGGGATAGTCGAGCTGAACAGTACGGAACCGACGGTCATAGCTTCGGATGGTCAGATATCCGATCTGATATAAAAACGGAATGACATCTTTCTGGTCAAATGGGGAATCCATCAGATTGTCAAGTCTGATATTGGTATGTTCCAGGTCGCGCAAGTCTATCTGCATGTCGCGTATCATCTTGACTAAGAATGTGGGTGTACCGGTTGAGAACCAGTATGACCCAATGTAACCGCTTGACAGCGCGCTCAGCAGGCTGAAGGGGTTGTACATGTCGGGCGATGTCGGCGAGAAATGATAGCCGTCGTAGTTCTTCTTCAGCTGCTCGTACGCCTCGTCGACCGACATTTCGTTCCTGTCGGCCAATTCGTGGACCCCTGCATCGAAATTGTCGCGGATTTCCTCGATGGTCATGCCGCATATCGCGCTGTATTCCTCGGAAAGTGATATATCCTGAAGATTGTTCAGGTCGCTGAATATGCTCAGCTTGCCGAACCGGGACACTCCTGTAAGCATCGCGAACTCGATGTATTGGTCGCAGTTCTTGAGATTACCGTAGAATGCCTTGAGTTGTGATCGATAAATATCTTGCAGTTCCTTATTTCCTGCGGTGTCAAGAAGTGGCTTGTCGTACTCGTCGATAAGTATCACCACTTTTTGTCCGGTCACAGCGTATGCCTGTTTTATGAAATATCTGAACCGTTCCGAATGAGAGGCTGTCCGCAATTCAGATCCGTAAAGTTTTTCCCATTCATTGAAGTCATAACCGAATTTCTCCAACAGACTGTCCGGTCTGATGTATTCATGTGCGTTGAAGGCGATATGCAGCACCGGATGCGGCTGCCAGTCGTGTTCGCAGCGGCTTATGGCCAGACCCTCGAACAGATCGCGTCGTCCCTGATAGTACGCTTCGATGGTAGACAACAGCAAAGACTTGCCGAACCGGCGGGGACGGCTCAGAAAATAATACTTACCTCTTGTTATGAGTTTTTCGATATACTCGGATTTGTCGACATACGTGTAACCATTTTCGCGAAGACTCGTGAAATTCTGGACGCCGATGGGATATTTCTCTGCCATTGCCATAACCATAACAATTATTTTCTTCGCTAAGTTACTAAAAACTCCGCGAATATCAAAACTGAAGGCATTGTCTCAGTTGAGTCTGACTCAATAGGGTGTGCCGGCCGGATGATTGCCGAATACGCGAAGGTATTCCTGTTCGAAATTTGGAGTGAGGATCCCCTTGCCGATTGCGGCGAGTATTTCCTCTCGGGTCCAGAATCTGCCGCCGTCGAGTTCGTCGGAGGGCCGGGGCGTGAGGTCGGTGACCGTGCGGAACACGTTGACATATTCCCTCTCGCGGGTGGATTCAAATACGTACGACACCAGGTGCTCCGCCTCGAATCCCTGCAGGCCGAGTTCTTCGCGAGCCTCGCGTCTCAGCGCATCGTCTACGTTTTCGCCGTAATCCACATGGCCGCCTACGGCCGTGTCCCATTTGCCGGGCTGAATATCCTTCCAGTCGGGCCGGCGCTGCAGATATAGATTCCCCTTCCGGTCGAACACATGCAGATGTACCACCGGGTGCAACAACTTCGAGCCTCCGTGACATTCGCCACGCGTGGCTTGGCCTATCACTGCCCCCGATTCATCCACCACCGGAAATATCTCCTCCGAATTATCCTTGTTCATTATCGAAATCCAATTTATTCGCGAATTTACTAAAAAATCTTTCGATCGGTGTAATAAAATCCTTTACTTTGCGACTAATGATGTAAAAGATTCAAAAAATGGAGCTAAGTCATACGTCATATACCGATTCCCTGATTTTGCAATGTCATGGAAAACTGATCAGGATGTTGCAGCGGCTGTCGGCACTGATTTTCGATTCCCGGAATCCGGCATACTACCAGGCAAAGATTGTTGCGGGATGCGGGTCAGATTATTCCAATAGGGGATTAAAAGCCGCCGGCGAGGCATATTTCATTGAACTGACCGAACGTTACGGCCAACTCGTCAACCGGATATGCCTCTCTTGTGCGGACAGCAGCGCTGATTTCGACGACCTGCGTCAGGATGTCTGGATATGTGTCTGGAAAAGTCTTGACGGATTCAGGGCGGATTCAAGCATCGACACATGGATATATAGGGTGACGCTCAACACGTGTGTGTCATGTCTGAGCAAAAGGAAACGAAGCGTCCTTACCTCTCCGATTGACGGAATCTTCCCGGAGCCGGCCGATGACGTAGAATCTCAGGTAAATGACCAAATCATTCCGAACATTTCAGCAGTTTCACTCCGAACATTTCAGTAGTTTCGCTCCGAACATTTCAGCGGTTTCGCTCCGGACATTTCAGCGGTTTCACTCCGAACATTTCAGCGGTTTCACTCCGAACATTTCAGCGGTTTCACTCCGGACTATATGCTCGACATTGGGAGTGAGGGCATCCTCCGCGTTTTCGCTGTAATCCACATGTCCTATCACCGCGACAGCGCATCGGACAAAGAACAAGACCATAATAGCTAAAGTTTTCATGCCTAAAATAAATCGGGGAGCCGGGCACGCACAGCCCGGCTCCCTTCTGCTTCATGATATGTTATGTAAGATAAGGTTTGGTAGGTTATCGCTGCCCTCCGATTCCCGTGGAAAGCGTTAATGGGTTGTTATGCGAAAAGCGCGGGAATCTCTACATTCTGCCGTCCCGCTTAACGAGGCTTCTCGCATTGCCCACTGATACAGGACGGCAATGCAAGAATACCCACGCTTGCTATATGCATACATACCCCCGGACTGCACCCTGTGATAAGGTGCGGTCCGGATGGCTTTCGCATACCAAGGAGGGCGTCCGCACTGCCTGCTCCTTGACATCAGTTTAGAATTTTGCGAGAATTCCGTTAAGTCAAGAATCAAGCGTCACGTAACGCTTTATAATATTATATAATTGCAAGGGCTTATTCCCTTTGCGATGCAAAGATAGTCTATTTATCCGATTCCCCAAAAACTAATCGGAATTATTTTTTCGCTCCGGGTTCTTAATCCAGCCTAATCCAGGCGTTGGTTCAGGCGTCGAGCCATTTGGATCTGATTTCGTCGAGGAGGTCGAGGAGTTCCTGCTCGTGCTCGATGCGGAGCATGCGGATGCGGGTCTGGCGGAAGTCGGGGAGTCCCTTGAACAGCGGCGACGCGGCGAGATGGCGGCGGATGTGGAGTATGCCCCGGTATTCGTCGATGCGGTCGATGCTCTCGCGTATCTGGCGCTTCAGCAAGTCCAGTTTTTCGGGCACGCTGAGAGGCGTGTACGCGCCGGTGTCGAGCATCCGGCGCACGTCGTGGAATATCCAGGGCGCTCCGAACGACGCGCGCCCTATCATGATGGCGTCCACGCCGTAGGTGTCGAAGGCGTCCCGGGCCTGTTCCGGGGTGCAGATGTCGCCGTTGCCGATTATGGGTATCTCCATCTCGGGATTGGCCTTAAGCTCGCCTATCAGCGTCCAGTCGGCCTGTCCGGTGTACATCTGGCTGCGTGTGCGGCCATGCACCGCCAGCGCCTTGATGCCGCATTCCTGCAGGCGCGGGCCGAGGTCGCATATTATCTTGTTCTCGCAGTCCCAGCCCAGGCGCGTCTTGGCCGTGACGGGAAGCGAAACGGCCTTTACAACGCGGCGCGTGATGTCAAGCATCTTGGGAATGTCGCGCAGCATACCGGCGCCGGCTCCCTTGGCGGCCACTTTCTTGACCGGGCAGCCGAAATTGATGTCGATGATGTCGGGTCCGGCCTGCTCGACAATCTGCGCCGCCTGCACCATGGCGTCGGCATCGCGGCCATATATCTGGATGGCCACGGGGCGCTCGCGGTCGTTTACGGCAAGCTTGCGCGTGGTGGACTTGATGTCGCGCACCAGCGCCTCGGCCGAGACGAACTCGGTATATACCAGTCCGGCTCCCTGCTCGCGGCATATCAGACGGAACGACGGGTCGGTCACATCCTCCATCGGCGCCAACAGCACCGGGCGTTCTCCTAAATCAATATCGGCTATCTTCATATCAGTGTGAGTCGGTATTTATAACAGTGTGAGTCTGGACAAATCAGCTTCGGTAATCATTTCGGCGCACCGGCGCACCTGTTCGGCGGTGACTTCGCGGATGTGGTCGCTGATGTAACGCAGGTCGCGCACCTCGTCGTACAGCAACAGCGAGCGGCCCAGCTCCATGGCGCAGTTCTCGCGGTTGTCGCTCAGCACGTCGAGCTGGCCGCAATACTGGTCGCGCACCTGTGCGAAGGCGCGTGGCGACAACGGTTTGTCGGCCATGCGGCGTATCTGGTCGCGGATTATGCGCCCGCATCGTTTCACAGTGGATTTGTCAGAACCGAAATATACGGTAAACGTGCCGCAGTCGGACAGCATTACCACATTCGATTCGATGGAATACACCAGGCCACGCTTCTCGCGAATTTCCTGACAGAGCCTGGAATTGAGCGCGGGACCTCCCAATACGTTGTTGAACAGCATCATGGCGTAACGCATCGGGTCGTGGCGCCCGGGTATGCGGCACCCGCAAATGGTATTGGCCTGCGAGTTGTCGCGTTCGCTGACTTTCTCGAAAACGGGCGGCACGGCCGGTGCGATGCGGTTGTGCACGGGTGCCGGATGATTCATGTCGCCGAAATAGCGCTCGGCGAGTTTCAGGGCCTTGTCGGGATTCGGGTCCACGCAGTATAGCACCATGTTTGCCGGCACATAGAATCGGTCGAGGAAATCGCGGGCTACCGTGCCGTCAAGCCGGCGCACGGATTCCTCGGAACCCAGTATGTTATGTGCCATGCCTGAACCGGCATAGATTCCCTCGTCGAATTCGTCGAACACCGCCTCCGACGGTGAGTCGTAGTAGGAGTGTATTTCCTCTATTATTATATCGCGCTCGCGCTCCACGTCGGCGGTGGGAAACGAGGCGTTCTTAACCAGGTCGGCCAACAGTTCAAGGGCGCGGTCGGCATAACCGGCCGGCGCGATGGTATAGAGCATGGTCAGCTCCTTGGTGGTGTACGCGTTGAGTTCGCCGCCGATGCTTTCCATGCGGTTGGAGATATGCCAGGCGCGGCGGTGGCGCGTACCCTTGAATATGGTATGCTCCAGGAAGTGCGCCAGTCCCGGCGCGTCGGGATAATCGTCGCGGCTGCCGGCGTTCACCGCCAGGCCTATGTAGCTCACGGCTCCTGTGCTGTGCTGCGCCACGCAGCGAAGTCCGTTGGATAATGTAGTGACCGTCATTTCAATACAGCCTTTGCCTTATGTCTATTTACAATCCTTTGCCTTATGTCTATTTACAATAATGAAGTCACCTTATGTAAGATGACTTCATCGATATTGCTTATGAAAAGAATGTTTACTTTCCGAGGCGCGCGTTCTCGCGCTCGATGTAGGCGTCGATTGTCATGCCGTTGCCGAGCTGGAACTTCGGGAAGTCCTTGGCTATCTTCTGATAGCATTCCAGAGCCTTCTGGTAGTTCTTCTGAGCGTCGTATACGTTGGCTTCCTTCAGCAGGACGCGGGGAACGATCTGCGAGTTGTTGTCAGCCTTGCCGATGGCCTTTTCGTAGCAGGAAATGGCCTTGTCATACTGCTTCAGGTTGACGTAGCAGTCGCCTGTCAGCACGATTGCGTTGGCCTCCAGCACGGGTTCGCTGCTGCTGAAGCGCTCCAGATACTCGGCAGCCTCCTTATACTTGCCCTGATTGTAGAGAGCTTCGCCTGCGGACAGGGCAGCCAACTTGCCGGCAGTGTTGCCCTTGTTCTCGTCGGCTACCTTCTTATATTGCGCCGCAGCTATCGAGTCGTTGCCGGCCGCGCTGATCTCAACCTGGTTGTAAGCCTCGTAAGCCTTGTTTACCTGCGGGGTGCGGAAGAAATACATATAGCCGATTATCAGAGCTGCGATTACGAAAACGCCTCCGACAATCCATCCTATCACCGTTTTGTTGTCAGCCAGTTTCTGGCCTGCGTTGGTCAGCGTCTCGTTTACGTTCTCAATCGCTGTTTTCTCTTCCTGTTTGTCGTTATTTTGTGCCATTGCGGTTTAATTTTCAAACTTATGCGCGCCTGATTGGCGCATTCAACGCGCAAAGTTAATAAAAAAACCGCTAATTACAAACTTTTGTGCCAACGAATCGGCAACGGAACGGCAATGGAACGCTCACGGAACGTCTCAGCTATCACCCAAAGTGGCTAAACGTTTATTACATCACAGGTTGAAATAGAAAGTGCCGGTGGGCAATACGGTGTAGAAACTGTATTCCACATTGCGCAGCCGGTAATCGGTGCTGTAAGCCGGTTCGTCCACGCCCTTGTCCCACGAATCGGTCCAGGGATTCCAGGCGTTGAGCACGTTGACGGTATATTGCGCCCCGTTGTACTGGTAGCTGACCAACAGCGGCACCACGCGCCACACTCCTTGAGCGTCATAACCGCAGGCTATGACCTTCTCGGTGCCCTGATTCTGGAAATTGTTAGTGACCTGCGGCGCCACCACGACGGTAGGCGAGTAATACGGCCCGTCGTACCACGGACTGCCCCATGCCGAAGGTGGTGGACTCGGAGCGAAAGCCGGGCCACCCCAGCCGCCACCCCAACCTGCGCCGCCACCCCAGCCGCCACCGGCCGGCTGGAAACCGCCGCCGCTGCCCGGCGCCGGCAACGAATTCTGGGCCATCAGCCCCGCAACTCCGAACAATAATGCCAAGGCCATCACCAGCCCCCTGAGTATCCGTCCCTTGAGTATCTGCCCTTTGGGTGTCAGCCCCTTTAGTATCGTGTGTTTCATAGTTATCCTCCTTTTTTCTTAGAATAACAATCGACACACCCCGACGGTTGGCATCCAAGAGCCTTAAGGTGTGTACTATGACTGGAGGGGCGGTGTCCCCACCGCCCACATATTCACACCCACAGGTTCACCGCCCATATATTGACATAGTCCATAGGTTGACGACGTGGACGTCGTCATTCCAGTCGCCGTCACACGGCCCATTTCCGTAGAAGGCAGCCCTCACTCAATGAGCCATTCCTGAGCGGAAACGATGTGGATAGTCTTGTCGGTTAGTTGCTCGTCGCGGGTCTGGGACATCGCTATCAGTGTGAGGTTGTCGCAGCGAAGTTTGTCGGAGGCTTCGGCTAATGCGGTCAGTTCCCGCTTCAAAGTCTTGGGATTGCCTATGTCAAGCGAAACTTGTATCAATTCCGTGACAATGCCATGAGACGCGACAACGAAATCGACCTCGCGCGATGTGGATTCCGGTCGATAGTAGTAGATGTCTTGATAGTCGGGATTCGTGCGTCGTAGCAATTCCATCATCACGACATTCTCAAGACGCCAGCCCAAATTCTCCGTTGCCAAAGCATTATGACGATAGGTCATGACACCTGTATCTATAATATATGCCTTTTCATTCGTGAGTCGTTGTCTGCTTTTGTATGAGAACTTACGTACCGGCTGAATGAGAAAGGCCTGGCATAGATAATCCACATACTTACGTATCGTCTTATCAGAAGCTATTCCGAGATTTTCGGACAAGTCCTTGATATTGATTATTTGACCGGCATTATTGATCAAATGGTTGGCAAGCATCTTCAAGGCATCGACATTGGGGATCCTGAAACGTTTCTTGATATCTTTCGTAATGATGGCATTTATTATTCCTTCCACGTATGCCTGACGATTTGTGATGCCATCAAGTTCAGGGAATCCTCCTTCTATCAGATATTCATACAAGGCACTCTGCCGAGTAGCAACATTCTTGGTAGTGGGCAGATCAAGCGTCACTTTGCGAGCTTTACAAAATTCCTTGAAAGAAAAAGGATAAAGCCGGATTTCATTATAGCGTCCGGTGAGATGAGTGGAGAGTTCAGAACTCAACAACCTGGCATTTGAGCCCGTTACAAATACATGTAACCCCATGCGCAGGAGCCTGTTGACAAACAGATGCCAGCCGTCTACATTCTGAATTTCATCGAAGAAAAGATATCGCACGTCCGTACCATATATGACGTAAAGTGTTTCCAAAACATCGTTCAGGTCCTTAACGGAAAGTTCAGCCAAACGGTCGTCGTCAAAATTGACATAGCCGTAATTCAACTGCTGTTTTTTCAACGCCATGTGGCACATGGTGGATTTACCACTACGCCTGACTCCGATTACTACCTGAGCCAATCTGCTGCCGAATTCAAATTGCTTTGCCTCGAAACGCTCCACATAATCGTCACCAATCAAAGTGGTAATTTCCTCACGTTGATCAAGCAATATCTGTAATAAACTCTGTTTGTCCATAATGTGCTGAGTTGCTGTGCAAAAATAACACAAACTCCGCTAAATTACAAATTTTTTTCTGGCTGAGCTCAGGCTAAACTCCGATAAATCGGAATTTTTGAGGCTTTAAACTCCGATAATATGCTTAAAATGTGTTAACAAATTCCGATAGATCGGAGGCTTGCTTACTTGACGTAGAGGAAGATGGGGTCGGATTCGCGGTTGAGGCGGTCGAGGGAGGTGACGGCGTAGCTGAGGCCGGGCTCGGGGTTGGCGATGCGCACACGGTGGAAGGGGGTCAGCGCCACGATGGCCTGGCTGTTGCTGATGTCTAACTTCTCGCCGGGCAGGAACTCGTACACCACAAAACGGATGGCGTCGTCGGCTTTCTCTTCGCGACCATTGGCCGGCGCGTCCCACGACAGGAACGAGCCTTCGTCCGACTTCTCAAGCTCAATCTTCTTCACTGATTTCGGTCCTTTGCCGGGACCTTTGTACACGGGAGGTAAGGCGATAGTTGACTGATACTTCTTGGCCAGCGAATCGGCCGCGCCCTTGTAGTTGCCTGTCACCCAGTAGCCGTGCCACCACACGTTGCCGCCTACGTTCTTAAGGTTGCGCGACAGCGTCACCTTCGTGTCAAGCTCGTTGCGGTCGTGGTTCTTGGGGTCGGCCGAATCCATGGTGCGTTTCACGTCCTGACCGATGTACAGGTCGGTGTTGTGGATGTTGTCGTTCCACCATTTCACGAGTTTGCGGCTCGGAGCGGCTGCCTGGTCAAGACTCCAGTATAGCTGCGGCACGACATAGTCCACCCATCCCTTCTGGTCCCAAAGCAGAACGTCGGCATACAGGTCGTCGTAGTTCTGCAGCCCGGTACTCTCCGAACCACGCGGATCCGTGCGTTTGTTGCGCCAGATGCCGAACGGGCTGATGCCGAAACGCACCCAGGGCTTTTCCTTCTTGATGGTGGTGTACAGCTGTTCTATCAGCAAGTCCACATTGTGGCGGCGCCAGTCGTTGCGGTTCATGCCGTTGCCCTTGCGCAGATAGCTCGCATCGTCCGGTATGGCTTTTCCCGGAGCGGGGTAGGGATAGAAATAGTCGTCGATATGTATGGCGTCCACATCATAACGATGCGTTATGTCCTTCACAACTTCGCAGATAAAGTCGCGGTTCTCCTGATAGGCGGGGTCGAACAGAATCTGGCCGTTGTAACGGAAGAAACGTTGCGGCTCCATGTTGCTGATATGGCTTTTGGGCAGAATCTCCTTGGCCGTCGAGGTCACCCGGTACGGGTTGAGCCAGGCGTGAAACTCCATGCCGCGCTTGTGCGCCTCCTGGATGGCGAACTCCATCGGGTCCCACATCGGATTCGGCGCTTTGCCACGCTTGCCTGTCAGCCACGCGCTCCAGGGCTCCAGGTCAGACTTATACACCGCATCGGCAGTGGGCCGCACCTGGAAAATCACGGCATTGCAGCCGGCGCGCTGCAGCTTGTCGATCTGATCCACGATATATTGCTTGGCCTGCGCGGTGGTCTTGTTCTGCCACTGCGTCTGGCCTATGACATGCAGCCACGCGCCGCGAAACTCGCGCTTGGGATTGTCCAGGGCCAGGGAGCAACCGAAGAAGGAGAGGACAGTGAGTACGGTGATAAGTAAATGCTTCATTTCAGTTTTTCTGTTTAGATGTGACTCCTATGCCGAAAAGCGCGAAGTCGTAGAGTGCGGGATCGTCGGGGCGCCATTCCCTTAATTTTGCGGTCAGGGCTTCCACCGACTTGCGGTCGTTGGCCTTGCGGACGAGCAATCCCAAGTCGCGGGCCACGTTGCCCACATGCACGTCCAGGGGTATGAACAGTTTGCTTTTAGGTATGGATTTCCATACGCCCATGTCCACGATTCCGTCGTCGCGCACGAACCACCGCAGCGCCATGTTCAGGCGCTTCAGGGCTGTGTGCTGCAGGTCGTGGGGGAGGCAACGCTGCACCGGCACGCCGCCGTTGGCTTCGGTGATGCGCTGCTGCATACGTTCGGCCAACGCCCATGCCGGCGCTTCGGAATCCCTGATTTCCGGCGTCTGCGCGAATGCGTCCAGCGACGGATAATCCTTGTATATTGACCTCAGACCGGCCAAGTATTGCTGCAGATGACGTGCGAAGAACGTGCGGTGCAGGTTCATGTCCGGGTCCAGATCCATGTAGCCCTGATCCATCACATAGTTGTAAGGGTCATTGTCCATCAGGTTCAGAATCCGGTCGGCGTCGCGGCATATCATCTTGCGGTTGCCCCACGCGATGTTGGCCGCGAGCAGACCGGCTATCTCTATGTCCTGTGCCTTGGAGAACCGGCGCGGAAACTGCACCGGATCCTGCGGTATGAATTCGGGAGCGTTGATGCGCGCCGCCTCGCGGTCGAGCAGCTCTTTCAGATCGGAGTCGGTCATCGTCATTTGTCCCCGGCCTCCTGTTTCATAGCCTCCGCGGCCTCCTCAAGCTCGCGGGCCACGGACGGATTGACGGTCTTGAGCGTCGATACGAAAGCCGAATCGAACGCCGCCGCGCTCTGCTGCTTGCCCGCGCCCGAAAACTTGCTCTGCTTGGCGCGAGCCTCGAGCAGCTGACGCTGCAGTTCGATGGTGTCGCGCCATGGGCGGTTCAGGAATATACGGGCCGCCTCGCGTCCCTCCATTGCCGCAGCCTCGATGTCGGCTGCATTCTCGCCCCCCTTGTTCTCCTTATTGCCTCCGCATGCGGCAGGCATAATCAGCAATGACGCTATGCCCAGAGATGCGATTATATTTTTGATATTCATTGTCTCAGTTATTTATACAGCGCGTCCCACCACGACGGATCGTCCTGGAGCCACTTGGCGAACCAGGCCATGATGGTGTTGTGCCACGACAGTTTGTTGTTGAAATTTGAAATCACATGGTTCTCGTCCTTCACGGTGATGAACTCCACGTCGCGGCCCAGGATCTTAAGGGCGTTGAACAGCTGGATGCTCTCGCCGATAGGCACGTTGGTGTCGACCGTGCCGTGCAGGAGCAGGAGCGGAGTGTGTATCTTGTCGGCGTTGAACAGCGAGCCCTGCTTTGTGAATAGTTCCGGATCGGTCCAGGGGTAGCTCTTGGCCGCTGCCACCGAGTTGTAGCTGTAGCCCCAGAATCCCTCGCCCCAGTAGCTCGTGACGTTCGAGATACCGGCGTGGCTGATGGCCGCGTGGAATATGTCGGTCTTGGTGAGCAGATACTGAGTCATGAAGCCTCCGTAGCTTGCGCCGAGACATCCGATGCGGTCTTTGTTCACGAACGGATGCGCCTTGCAGAATTCCTTCACGCCCTGGATTATCTCGTCGGCCGTGCGCTTGCCCCATGCGTTGACGTGGCGCGCGGAATACTCCTGGCCGTAGCCGGTGGTGCCGCTGGGATTCAGCACATACACCACATAATCCCGGCTGGCGAACACCTGCGGCGAATAGAGGTGATAGAACGATGCGTTGCTGGGCGACGTGCCGCCGTAGTAATACACTATCAGCGGATATTTCTTATTTGCGTCGAAATCGGGGGGCAGACACATATAGCCGTCCACCACGGTGCCGTCCGATGCCGTGAAATTCCAGGGCTCCATCTTGCCGAACTGCGTGTCGCCGAGCCATTCCTTCAGCGGGTCGTCCACCAGGGTGGACTTGCCGTTCTTCAGGTTGAGCAGGCACGCCACTCCGTCGTCGGTGAAGCTGCCGCCCCAGTAAGCCGCGTAGCGGTCCTCGCGGTCGCCGATGCTGAAGCCGCGCACGGTCTGCAGATTCTCCTTGCCAAGTATCACGATCTTGCCGTCCGAGGGGTTAAGCTGATACAGGTCGCGGAAGAAACCGCGCTCGCCGATGAAGTATATCTTGTTGTCCGCGGCGTTCCATACATGCGTTCCTTCCAGCGACGGGTCGAAATCCTTTGTCACGGGCTTAACCGACCTGTCGCTCAGGGTCATTATGAATCCCTGGTTGTCGAAGTTGTTGGCGATGGGTTCAGGGTCATGGTTTGCGCCGATGCGGTCGAACGCGTCCGGACCGCCCACAACGAACAGACGCGTTGCGTCGGGCGAATAAATGGCGTTGGATACGAATCCGTCGGCATCGTTGATGATGGTGTCGGTGGCGAATGTGTTCATGTCCATCTGCACGAGCGACACGCGGTAGAACGGGTACTTGTCGGGAGTCTGACGCTGTGACATATACAGCAGTTTCGAACCGTCGCGGCTGATGTCGCAGATGGAAGTGGTGCCACCGCCGTAGGTCAGCGGCACGGCCACGCCGTTCTCTATGTCATAGCGGCAGATGTAGAACCGGTCGCGGTCGCCCGGAATGCGGTCGTCGGGACTGGAGTAGCGGCGCATCACGCCCTCGTTCTTGGCCCCGTCTACCTTGTCGTAATAGAACAGATATTTCTCGTCCGGGCTGAACGTCACGCCCTGATCGGGAATTGCCGTGGCGATGCGGGTTGTGCGCATGGAGGGTACCTCCATCACGTACAGGTCATAGTCCTTTACACCCTCTTTGGTGAAAAACAGACTGTTGGACTTAGGCATCCAGTCGGCCGAGAAGTCGATGTTCTCCGACACGGTGCGGCCTGTGGCGGTCTCGGTCATTACGACCCGCTTGCGCGATTCTTCGGCCGAGATTACCTCGCGGTAACGGGTCAGCAGATACTTGCCGTCGGGGCTGAGGGCCATCGACGACACGCGCTCGCCCTGCATGGTGGAGAGGGGTGAGACGCGGCGATCCATGTCGGCGCCGGAAGATACCCTGACGGACTCGAAATCCTTGTCAGGCACGAATTCAAGCCGGAACTCCGGCTTGCCCGGGTCGTCGGGCATGGTCAGCACGTTGACAATCAGTGAATAGTCCTGCTGCGGCAGCAGTTCAATGTCAGCCGACTGCTCGCCCGGCACACTGTCGGCCGTGGTCTTGGAGATCTTGACGTCGCCGTTCAGTATCACATCGGCGCGGGGCGAGGAAACGAGCTTCAGCTTCCCCTTGGCAAACCGTTCGGCGCGCAGATGTGACGCGAAGGTGCGGAGCTGCGGAGCGTTCTTGCTGTCGACCAACACCTGGTTGCCGGCCGTGTCGGGCGTCATCGCGGTCCAACCGGCCGTCTCCGGCCATTGTGTGGCGAAATGGCGCGACTTAAGCAGTTTGTCGGCGCTGAAAGGATTCTCCTTCTGCACCGAGTCGGGCTTCTGCGGCAGGTGAAGCGTCACAGGCGCCGAACCCTTGAATCCGCCAATCACGTATGCCGATGCGCCTGCGGTCATAAACCCCGCCAATGCCACGGCCAGAACACTCTTTGCTCTCATAGTTATATCGTTGTTTTCTGAACCTGAATCTTATTTATAGAGGGTGTATCATAATTGGCATGAACCAATTTTGACACACCCTCGAATTCGGATGTCCTAAGGGACTCAGTTTAATTGTTGGGTTTCTCCAGAGCCGGGATGCTTACGAGCTTGATGCGGTACACCAGGTTGGTGTACGGGCGTATGCTGCCCTGCGCATTCCTTCCGTAACCGGCGGTATACGGCATGATTACGGATACCGAGTCGCCGACATTCATGTTCATCACGGCCATCTGGAAACCGATTATGTTATTGTTCACCACGGCGGTGTACAGCGAGTCGCCGTTCGTCTTGTACGACGTGCTGATCAGTGTGCCCTCGATGTCCTCCAGCTCATACTTCACGCTGATGGTAGAGGTGGAAAGGGGACTGAGGCTGTCGGCGGTGAGACTACGGTCGTTGTACCACTTCATGTACACCTCATGATATGGCGCCCATGTGGCCGTTACCTTGTCGTATCCCGACATATCGACTGTGTCGAGCCATAGGTCGTTCTGTTCGCGCCAGTCCTGATAGTCCTCCACATCGCTGCCCAGGCAGGATGAGAGAATGCAGCCGGCGGCCACGAGGCCAAGTATTGCGAAAAATAACTTCTTCATCTTAGAACTTTACTTCGGGAGCCTTCTCCGCGCCGGCCTCTGCCTTGAACTGGGGCTTCTCCTTGAAACCGAACCATCCGGCATAGATTACGGTGGGGAATTTCTTGATGCTGGTGTTGTATTCCTGCACCGACTCGGTGTAACGCTTGCGCGCCACGGTCACGCGGTTCTCGGTGCCTTCGAGCTGTGCCTGCAGGTTCAGGAAGTTCTGGTTGGCCTTCAGGTCGGGGTATGCCTCGGTTACGGCCAGCAGCGACTTCAGCGCGCCCGACAGCTCGTTCTGAGCCGCCTGGTACTTGGCCAGTGTCTCCTCGTTCAGGTTCTCGGGGTCGATGGTGATGGAAGTGGCTTTGGCGCGCGCCTCGGTCACCTTGGTCAGTGTGGCTTCCTCATGGGTGGAATATCCCTTCACGGTGTTGACCAGGTTGGGGATAAGGTCCGAACGGCGCTGGTACTGGTTCTCGACCTCGGCCCAGGCCTGGTCCACACCCTGCTGTTTCTCCACCAGCGAGTTGTAGTTGCAGCTCGACAGTCCGCACAGGGCGAACAGAGCCACGCAGATCATTATGATTTTCTTCATATCAGTCAATTTAGGTAAAATGTCGTATCGGCGGCATTATTTGTCGGCCAGACGGCGCAGCAGGCTGTTGAGGCTCACCTCGTCGGCCAGGATCTTCTCCAGGTCGTCTACGTTGACACGTTTCTGCTCCATCGAGTCGCGGTAACGCAGGGTGACGGTGTTGTCCTCCAGGGTCTGATGGTCGACGGTGACGCAGAAGGGAGTACCGATGGCGTCCTGACGGCGGTAACGCTTGCCGATGGAATCCTTCTCGTCGTAATGGCAGGTGAAGTCGAAGCGGAGCTTGTGCTGTATCTCGCGTGCCTTCTCGGGCAGTCCGTCCTTCTTTACCAGCGGCATCACGGCGCACTTCACCGGCGCGATGGGAGCCGGGAAATGCATCACCACGCGCGAGTCGCCACCCTCCAGGGACTGGTTCTCGTAGCAGGAGCACATCACGCTCAGGAACATACGGTCCACGCCGATCGATGTCTCGATGACGTAGGGAACATAGCTCTCGTTCAGTTCCGGATCGAAGTACTGTATCTTCTTGCCGCTGAATTTCTCATGCTGCGACAGGTCGAAGTCGGTGCGCGAGTGTATGCCCTCCACCTCCTTGAATCCGAAAGGCATCATGAACTCGATGTCGGTGGCGGCGTTGGCGTAGTGAGCCAGCTTCTCGTGGTCGTGGTAGCGGTATTTCTCGTCGCCCAGGCCCAGGTTCTTGTGCCACTGCAGACGCACCTTGCGCCAATAGTCGAACCACTGCATCTCCGAGCCGGGGCGTACGAAGAACTGCATCTCCATCTGCTCGAACTCGCGCATGCGGAATATGAACTGACGCGCCACGATCTCGTTGCGGAACGCCTTGCCTATCTGCGCGATACCGAACGGGATGCGCATACGGCCCGTCTTCTGCACGTTCAGGTAATTCACGAAAATGCCCTGAGCGGTCTCGGGACGCAGGTACACGTCCATCGCGCCGTCGGCCGTGGAGCCCATCTCGGTCTTGAACATCAGGTTGAACTGACGCACGTCGGTCCAGTTGCGCGTGCCGCTGATGGGGTCTGCTATCTCGTAGTCCAGGATTATCTGCTTCAGCTCGTTGAGGTCGTTGGCGTTCATGGCGTCCGAGTAACGCTGGTGCAGCTCGTCGCGCTTGGCCTGATGCTCCAGTACGCGCGGGTTGGTCTGGCGGAACATAGCCTCGTCGAACGACTCGCCGAAACGCTTAGCGGCCTTGGCCACCTCCTTGTTAATCTTCTCGTCGAATTTGGCAATCTCGTCCTCTATCAGCACGTCGGCGCGGTAGCGCTTCTTGCTGTCGCGGTTGTCTATAAGAGGATCGTTGAACGCGTCCACGTGGCCCGATGCCTTCCAGATGGTGGGGTGCATGAAGATGGCCGAGTCGATGCCCACGATGTTGTCGTGAAGCATGGTCATTGCCTCCCACCAGTAACGCTTGATGTTGTTCTTGAGTTCCACACCGTTCTGGCCGTAGTCGTACACAGCCGACAGACCGTCGTATATCTCCGATGACTGGAATACGAAACCATATTCCTTAGCGTGTGCTATTATGGACTTGAATACGTCCTCTTGCTTTGCCATTATGCTATGTTAATTTGTTAGCTTGTCTGTTAAAAACGCGTCCGATTGCCGACGCGGTCCGGGGGCGCCATCATGGAGCCGCCAATTCAAAAAACAAAATTACGAAAAATATTCGAATACACAAAGTATATGCGTGTTGCGCGCACACGCACTGGCTGTGAAAGATACAAAAAAA
>DESI01000016.1 GCA_002361235.1 Porphyromonadaceae bacterium UBA3318
TAGCTACTTTAGCTATTGTAGCTACTCTCTTTTACTTGCCGATGTCGATGTCGTCGAAGTCGTCGCCGAACAGGTCTTCCGGCGCGTCGGAATCGGCTGCCTCGCGGTCGAGCAGCGATTCGTCCTCGCGCTCCATGTCTTCCTCAACGAGCTTGGCGTCGGGGTTGGGCAGGAACGGATTGCCAGGCTTGCGCTTCGAGTCGCGCGCCTCGTTCATCTTGGCGATGATGAGCTTCGACAGCTCCTCGGCCAGTTCGGGATTCTCGGCTATCACGTTCTTCACCGCGTCGCGCCCCTGTCCCAACTTGGTGCCGTTATAGCTGAACCATGCGCCCGATTTCTTGAGCACGCCGTATTCCACGCCAAGGTCCACGATCTCGCCCGAGCGGCTGATGCCTTCGCCGAACATGATGTCGAACTCGGCCTTCATGAAGGGAGGCGCCACCTTGTTCTTCACCACCTTCACCTTGGCCAGACGGCCTATGGGGGTGTCGTCCTTCTTGATGACGCTGCTGGGGCGGATTTCGATGCGCACCGAGCTGTAGAACTTCAGCGCGTTGCCGCCGGTGGTCACCTCGGGGTTGCCGAACGTCACGCCTATCTTCTCGCGTATCTGGTTGATGAAGATGCAGCAGGTGCGTGTCTTGGAAATGACGCCGGTCAGCTTGCGCATGGCCTGCGACATGAGGCGTGCGTGCAGACCCACGTTCTTGTCGCCCATCTCGCCCTCGATCTCGGCCTTGGGAGTCAGCGCGGCCACGGAGTCTACCACCAGTACGTCGATGGCGCCCGAGTTGATCAGCTGCTCGGCGATGTCCAGGGCCTGCTCGCCGTTGTCAGGCTGTGCTATCCACAGGCTGTTCACGTCCACGCCCAGCTGCTCGGCGTAGAAGCGGTCGAAGGCGTGCTCGGCGTCGATGATGGCGCAGATGCCGCCTGCCTTCTGGGCCTCCGCTATCACGTGGATGGCCAGGGTGGTCTTACCCGACGATTCCGGACCGTATATCTCGGTGATTCGGCCGCGGGGCACGCCGCCTACGCCAAGAGCGTAGTCAAGTCCTAACGAACCCGTGGAGATGGCCTCCACATTCTGTATCTTGTCGTCGCCCAGGCACATCACCGCGCCCGAACCGAAGTCTTTCTCCAGATGCTCCATGGTCACGCCCAAAGCCTTCAGCTTCTGCGCGCGGTCGTTCAACGGACCGCCGGCCGCTTCCTTGGATGTTTTCTTCTTTACTGCCATATATTTCGTATTATTTAGTTATCATTTTTGTGTGGTGTCAGCACCGGGCGGCACGTCCACCCGATCTGACATCTTTGCATTCACAAAGTTACAATAAAATGCGGCTCAATGCTAATTTTCAGCACTTTTTTATTCTTAAATTTTTATAAACCGCTGCAAGAAACTTGCAGCGATGTGGCAAAAACAGCAACTTTGTTGGAAAAAATCGGGAAAAGCAGTAATTTTGGGGTATGGCAGATAGCGAAATGAAAGAATTGGAGCCGTTGTTTTCGGGAGAAGCATTGGAATGCAGGCGTCCGCTGGTGATAGCGGGCCCGTGCAGCGCCGAGAGCGAGGAGCAGATGCTCGCCACGGCGCGAGGTCTTGCCGCCGACGGCATCGGGATATTCCGCGCGGGATTGTGGAAGCCGCGTACGCGTCCGGGCGGTTTCGAGGGGGTAGGCGAGGCCGGCATCCCGTGGATGCGCAGCGTCAGGGAGGCGACCGGTATGCTGACGGCCACGGAAGTAGCCACCCGTCATCATGTGGAATGCGCTCTTGACGGCGGTATCGATGTCCTGTGGATAGGCGCCCGCACATCGGCCAATCCCTTCGCCGTGCAGGAAATTGCCGACGCGCTTGCCGAGCGTAAGTTCCGGGGACCGGTGCTGGTAAAGAATCCTGTCAATCCTGACCTGGAGCTGTGGATTGGCGCGTTGCAGCGTCTGTACAACGCCGGAGTGCGCCGGTTAGGCGCCATACACCGCGGCTTCACCGCATACGGCACGCATCTGTACCGCAATATGCCCCAGTGGCAGATTCCTCTGGAGCTGCGCCGCCGCTATCCGCAGCTGCCCATCATCTGCGATCCGAGCCATATCGGAGGCAAGCGCGAGCTGATTGCTCCGCTTTCGCAGAAGGCCCTCGACATGGGCTTTGACGGACTGATAATAGAGAGTCACTGCAATCCCGATGCGGCGTTGAGCGACGCCCGCCAGCAGGTCACGCCCGCGAATCTGAAGCATATTCTCGACGGCCTTGTGGTGCGCGAGCCGAACGGCACCACCGAAAGCCTCGACATGCTGCGCCGGCAGATAGACAAGATCGACAGCGAGCTGCTGGACGTGTTGAACCGCCGCATGGAGGTGAGCCGCGAGATAGGCCGGTACAAGAAGGAGCACCGGATGCTTGCTGTGCAGCCCGCCCGTTACGGCGACATCATGGACACGCGCATCCAGGCCGGCGAGACGATGGGCCTCGACCCCGAGTTCATGCGCGTCATCCTCTCGGCCATACACGAAGAATCGGTGCGCCAGCAGATTGAAATCCTGAACGCACCGAGTATTCACTCTCGCTGAAGCTCAAGGCCGGGACAAAACCGCCCGGCTCCCTTGGCCTGCGCTTAGCTCCTTTTGTTTCCGCTTAGCTCTTTTGTTTAGGCTTTGAGCTTTAGCGAAAGAAAGCCCGCCTCTATTTCTCGCGCATGAAGATGGAGATGGGGGTGCCGTGGAAGTCCCAGTGGTCGCGGATGCGGTTCTCCAGGAAGCGGCGGTAGGGCTCCTTGACCCATTGCGGCAGGTTGCAGAAGAATACGAACGTGGGTATTATCGCTTCCTTCAGCATGGTCACATACTTTATCTTCACGTATTTGCCCTTGTTGGCGGGTGGCGGCGTCTCGGCCACAACCTCCAGCATGTATTCGTTCAGCTTGGCGGTGGGGATGACGCGGCGGCGGTTCTCATACACCTGAACGGCCGTCTCCAGCACCTTGTAGATGCGCTGTTTGGTCAGCGCCGAAGTGAACAGGATGGGGAAGTCGGTGAAAGGCGCGAACTTGCCGCGGATGGCGTCCTCGTAGCGCTTCTGCGCCTCCAGGCTGCGGTCTTCCACCAGGTCCCACTTGTTGACGCATACCACCAAGCCCTTCTTGTTGCGCTGAATCAGGCCGAAGATGTTGCCGTCCTGGGCCTCAATGCCGCGCGTGGCGTCGATTAGCAGGATGCACACGTCCGAACCCTCGATGGCGCGGATGGAGCGGATCACCGAGTAATACTCGATGTCCTCGTTCACCTTCTGCTTCTTGCGTATGCCGGCGGTATCGACCAGGTAGAAGTCGAAGCCGAACTTGTTGTACTTGTGATAGATGGAGTCGCGCGTGGTGCCGGCTATGTCCGTGACGATGTGGCGCTCCTCGCCGATGAAGGCGTTTATCAGGCTCGACTTGCCGGCGTTGGGGCGTCCCACGATGGCGAATTTGGCCACATTCTCGTCGGTTTCCTCCTCGTCATCCTTCTCGGGCATGTCCTTTACAATCTCGTCCAGCAGGTCGCCGGTGCCCGAGCCGTTGGCCGACGACACCTCGATGGGGTCGCCCAGTCCGAAGCTGTAGAACTCGGCCACGTTGTATCGGGCCTGTCCCACGTCCTCCTTGTTGGCCACCACTATGACCGGCTTCTTGGACCGGCGCAGTATCTGAGCCACCTTGTCGTCAAGGTCGGTGACGCCCGTGGTGCAGTCCACCACGAACAGTATCACGTCCGCCTCCTCGATGGCGATGTGCACCTGCTTGTTGATCTCCTCCTCGAACACGTCGTCCGAGTTCACGACCCAGCCGCCCGTGTCCACGATGGAAAACTCCTGGCCGCACCAGTCCACCTTGCCGTACTGACGGTCGCGGGTGGTGCCCGCCGTGTCGTCCACGATGGCCTTGCGGGTCTGCGTCAAACGGTTGAACAGGGTCGATTTGCCCACGTTCGGCCGCCCTACTATTGCTATTAACTTACTCATCGTAATCCTTGTGAGTTACAGTCTTTGTGAATTACACTCCTTGAGAGTCGCCTTATTCCATATATCCGAACTCGCGCAGCTTCTTCTCTTTGTTGCGCCAGTCCTTCTCCACCTTGACGAACAGTTCCAGATACACCTTCTTGCCGAAGAATTTCTCTATGTCCTCGCGTGCCTGGATGCCCACCTTCTTGATCTTGGCGCCACCCTTGCCGATGATGATGCCCTTCTGCGAGTCGCGTTCCACGTATATCACCGCCATGATGTGGATGGAGTTCTCCTTCTCGTCGAATTTCTCCACTATCACCTCCGCGCTGTATGGAATCTCCTTGTCGTAGTCCTGCAGCAGTTTCTCGCGTATGGTCTCGGTTACGAAGAAGCGGGCCGGCTTGTCGGTCAGCGCGTCCTTGCCGAAGAAGGGCGGCGACGGCGGCAGCAGCTCCACGATGCGTTTCTGCAGGTTGTTGACGTTGAAGTCCTCGATGGCCGATGTAAGGAATATCTCGGCCTTTGGCAGACGGGCCTTCCATTTGTCCACCAGGGCCTCAAGGTCGGCCTGGTTCTTGATCAGGTCTATCTTGTTGATCACCAACAGCACCGGCACTTTCTCCTGGGCCACGCGGTCCAGGAAGTCCTTGTTCTTCTCAGGGTCTTCCACTACGTCGGTCACATACACCAGTACGTCGGCGTCCGTGAGGGCGCCTTCGGAGAATTCCAGCATGGACTGCTGCAGCTTGTACTTGGGTTTGAGCACGCCGGGAGTGTCGGAATACACTATCTGGTATTCCGGCGTGTTGACGATGCCCATGATGCGGTGGCGAGTGGTCTGAGCCTTGCTGGTGATGATGCTGAGACGTTCGCCCACCAGCTTGTTCATCAGCGTGGACTTGCCCACGTTGGGGTTGCCCACGATGTTGACGAAGCCGGCGCGGTGTCCTTCGGCCACGTCGGCGGTCTGTGCCGCGGGTTCTGTCGTAACTTCTATCGCTGCGGGAGTGCCGTCGGCGTTGATCATGGCTTCTTCCCGTGTCGTTTCTTCTGTATTCATAATCGTATGGGTTTTTATATCGGGGGATGTGTTCCGGGGCACACGGTCACGGAACATACTCATAGATAAAACCCAAGGCGCGGCCTCAATGTTCGCGCGCCGGAATCAAAATATGCGATAGAGGGTGTGTCAAAACATAGCATTTTGACACACCCTCTTGATGCTTATGCTGAGAGCGAAACTCGTGTGATCAGTCTTCGGGGGTATCGAACGCCCACACCAGATACATTGCGCCCCAGGTGAAACCGGCTCCGAAGGCGGTCATCACGATGCGGTCTCCCTTCTTGAGCTTGTGACGGAATTCGTCGAGACACAAGGGGATCGAGGCGGCCGACGTGTTGCCGTAATGCTGGATGTTGACCAGGGTCTTCTCCTCGGGGATTTCGATGCGGCCGCCCACGGCTTCGATGATGCGGAGGTTGG
This sequence comes from Porphyromonadaceae bacterium UBA3318, assembly GCA_002361235.1. Classification (GTDB taxonomy): domain Bacteria; phylum Bacteroidota; class Bacteroidia; order Bacteroidales; family Muribaculaceae; genus Lepagella. The sequence continues at coordinate 5,478 of DESI01000016.1, forward strand.
CCTGATGGGGCACGAACCAGTCCACGTCGTCCACCGACAGGTTGTTGCGCTTCATCACGGACTGCGACGAGCTGAGCATATCGCGCACGGCGTTTTTGTAAACGATTCGGCCTTCCTGATATACGTAATGCTCGCGGTCCCTGACGGTCTGTTCCGTAGCGGGCTTGGCCGATCCACCGGCCTTCATCAGCAGGTGGGGCAGGCCCTCGCCGTCCACATGGAACTCGCCGTCCATCACGCCCACGTTCTCGTCGGTGGGTTCCACCAGCACGGCTGCGGCGGCGTCGCCGAACAGCGGGCAGGTGGCGCGGTCCTGATAGTCGGTCATGCTCGACATCTTCTCGGCGCATACCACTATCACCTTCTTGTAGAGGCCGGACTCGATGTATGCGCGTGCGGCCTGCATGGAGACGATGAAACCGGCACATGCGGCCTGGATGTCGTAGGAGTATGCGTTCACGAGGCCAGAGTCATGCACTATGATCGAACCTGTGGATGGGAACCGGTAGTCCGGATTGGACGTGGCGCATATCAGCAACTCGATTTCTTCGGGTTGCACGCCGGTACGGGCCAACAGTGTCTTGACGGCCTCGGTGCCCATATAGCTCGAGCCTTTGGTTTCGTCCTTAAGGATGCGGCGCTGCTTGATGCCCACGCGGGTGGTGATCCACTCGTCGTTGGTGTCTACCATTTTCGACAACATCTCGTTGTCGAGTATATCTTCAGGTACGTACGATGCTATGCCGCTGATCTTTGCGTGTGTCATGTCTCTGTTTGAGTTTCTGCTTTATGCTTTGAGGTGTGTTGCCGTTAGGGGAGAGGGCTTATTTCTCGATAATCTGACGGCCGCGGTAGTATCCGCACTCGGGGCATATAGTGTGGAACACGTGCCATGCGCCACAGTTGGGACACAGTGCGATGGTGGGGATCAATGCCTTGTCGTGGGTGCGGCGTTTCGCCGTACGGGTATGCGATTGTCTGCGTTTAGGATGTGCCATTGTTCTATTTAGTTTTTTATTATGTTATCTCATTCGTGAGGGGAGGGGATGTGTTACTTTATCTAATCGTGAGGGGAGTGTTCAGTCTTCGTTCATATCGGCTTCGGCTTCGCTCCGTGCCTGGTCGCGCACTTCCTCCACCTCCTCGTCGTCGGTGTCGTCGGCACCGGCACCGGCGCCGCGGTGCTTGCGCAGGGCGTCCAGCATGGCGCGGTTGCACTTGCCGGGGGCGTGCACATGGCGCATGGGGATGGTCAGCACGATGGTGTCGTACAGCATGTAGGCCACGTTCAGGTACTTGTTGCTGTACGGTATCACCAGCAGGTTGTCGGCGCCGTCGTCGAAGTCGTCGCCGTACTTCACCGTCACCTTATATTCCGTGTCAACCTCGTGGTCCATCGGGTCCAGACAGCGGTCGCACGGTATCTGCAGCTTCCCCTTGCAGTGGAACACGCAATGATACGCGTCGTTGCGCTTGTCCATGTCCATGTGGACATGCACGTCGGCCCACAGGATGTCGTTGTTCTCCATATTCTCGAAGAACGCCTTGTCGATCACGAAATCCTGCTCGTAGTGTCCGTCGGCCTTGCCGGCGAGATCAACCTTGTATGCGCTAAACTTTCCCACGCTGTCGTCGATTCTTGGTCCTGTTTATGTCGGGTACCTCCGAGGGGAATCGAACCCCTATCTAAAGTTTAGGAAACTTCTATTCTATCCGTTGAACTACAGAGGCTTGTATTCCATCTTGATGCCTATTTGCGTTGCTCCGAGGCGCCCTTATGCAAATAGCAACTGCAAAATTACAATTTTTTTGTCAATTTACCAAAAATGTGCAGTTTTTCAATGTTTTTCAGCATATTTCGGGCAAAATTCCGGTCCGTTTCAGGGTAAAGAGAGGGGGACGCGCCGGCCCGTGGCCACGGCGCATCCCCGTCATGTAGGATAATTCAGAGTTATGCAGGATAATTCAGATTCAGAAGTTCACCTTCAGTGTCCTGACGTCGCCGTCCATGCCGGTGGCGCGGACGATGCAGACACCCTTCAGGCCGGTATTGACCGAACCGTTGACGCCGGTGGCGCTGTACACCAGACGGCCCTGGGCGTCATATACCTTCACGTCGCCGGCACCCTGCAGCTCCAGCAGGCCGCCGCGCTGTGCCCTGACGGTCATGCTGCCTTCGCCGGCCACGTCACGGATGCCCGAGGCATCACGGAGCGGCATGCAGAATCCGAATGTCATGGCCTCCGACTCCCAGTCGAATGTGTTCTCCTGCGTGGAGACGATGGTGTTCATGTCGGGAGTGGCCAACGGGACGCCGGTGTACCACACGTTTTCATAGGAAGTGACATTTCCTTCCCAGTCCTCTACTTCGAAATTAGCGCACATGTTGGCCTTCATCCAGTTGTAGATTTCGGTGTTTTGGGTCTTGAGATATTCGTCAAGCCAGCCGAATTCGGGTGCGGCGTCGCTGTTCCAGTCGGCGTGCCGCGGATGTCCGCGGCATATAATATTTAAGTGTTATGTTGCCACGTTTTGCTTACGAACCGGGTACTTGATATTGTGCCTGCCTTTAGCATCGGTTTCAACGCTCAAAGATAAGCAAAAATTCCGGTTGTAACAAAATTTTATACAAAAAAATTAAATTTTTAACATTGGGCCCCGTTGTGAATGCTTTAATGACCGTGTCTTATAGGTAGTGTCTTAATGTTGTCAGTGCGCTTGTGCTTCGGCGTTCACTTTTCGCGCCTGGCGGCTTTGTGGCCGATTATGAGGTTGCGCACGTAGGATATAAGGCCGAACGACTGGCCCAGAATCAGGACGGGGTCGTGGCGTATGAATCCGTACGACACGATGATGGACGAGCCGATGATGCTGATGATCCAGAAGCCGGGAGGAAGCACCGATTCGCCGTCCTTGCGGCTCACGAACCACTGGTAGATGAACCGCAGCGTGAACAGCACCTGCCCGGCGCTGCCGTAGATGATGAGCCACATCGGGATGTCGTCGACGTTGAAGAAATGCTCCATGAACCGCTGCGCGTCGCCGGCCACATACGAGATGGCTATGACCGGAGTGATCAGCAGCAACACGCGCAGTATGACGTGCATACGCTTCCACACGCCTTTCATGTTCAGGTTCCACAGGTATATGTAGTAGCTGATGAACTGGCCCAGCACGATGGAGAAGTCGTTGCGCAGCCAGCCGTATATGCACAGCAGGTAGGCGCCGCAGATGCTCAGTATCCAGAATATGGAGGGGGACAGCACCTTCTTGGCCTTCTCCGACAGAATCCACTGCACCAGGATGCGCGCCGAGAAGAACCCCTGCGCCAGGAATCCGATGCCGTATATCAGCAGCTGCGACAGACTCATGCCAATCCGGTGTTGGTCTGGTCTATGTCATAGCGGATGAAGCGCTTCTTCATCCAGCGGTAGGCGAAGCAGTCCATGAAGGGGGACACCAGGCGGTTGTAGAGGTGATACTTCGACACGCCGGCGATGCGGGGGAAATGCTGCACGGGCATCTCGCAGAACTTGCCGTCCACCAGCATCATCAGCGCGGGCAGGAAGCGGTGCATGCCGTCGAAGAAGGGAAGCTGCCGGGCATAATCCGTCCACATCACCTTCAGCGGGCAGCCGGTGTCGGTGGCCGTGTCGCCGGTCATCTTGCGGCGGAAGCCGTTGGCTATCCTGGACTGCAGGTTCTTGAACGCCGAATCCTTGCGGTTGGCGCGGATGCCGGCCACAAGCTGATATTCGCCCGACTTGGCCAGCAGCTTGTTGAAGTCCTCGGGATTGGTCTGCAGGTCGGCGTCGATGTAGCCGATCAGACGGCTTTCGGTCATGTCTATGGCTGCCTTGATGGCAGTGCTCAGTCCGTGGTTGGCACTGCTGCTGATGTAGTAGAAATCGGGCTGACGCTCGCAGATGGCCTTGATCTTCTCAAGGCTGCTGTCCTTCGAGCCGTCGTTCACGAAAAGCACGCAGCTCTTTACGGCAGCTTTCGGCAGGAACGCCGACAGCTCCTTCTCAAGCCGCTCCATGTTGTCCTCCTCGTTATAGACCGGCACTACTATCGTCAACTCGTATTCTGATGTCCTGTTCATAGATTCAATGTTTGCAAAGCTGTCCTATCGGCTTCCAATCCGCAAAGTTACCAATTTTTTGTCAAATTCCGAAATATTGCGTTTCGGCCTCCCCGATTCCTGCCGGATGGATATGAAAAGCGGGAGATCAGGATCGCTCCCTCTCTCCCGCAACATCAAGGTTACGAAAAGGTGATGTTTATAATGAAGCTGTCGGGACAACTTCAATGATTCTGATCGAGTCAATGATTCGTAACCTTTCCAACCCGTCTATTTCTATAACTTGGAATGCTTGCCGTTGGTTCGTCAACGAATGCAAAATTAGTGTAAAAGAGGCGAAGCCGTAGCTCCGCCTCTTATGTGATGCCAGATGTATTCAGGCAGGGGATATCAGTCCTCCTCCTTCATGTTGTGGAACACGTTCTGCACGTCCTCGTCGTCCTCGAAACGCTCCAGCAGCTTCTCGATTGCCTCGCGCTGTTCAGGGGTAACCTCCTTGTAGTCGGTGGGGATGCGCTCGAACTCGGCCGACACGATTTCCAGCCCCTTCTCCTCCAGGAATTTCTGGATGTTGGCGAACTGGTCGAAGGCGCCGTAAACGATCCACTCCTCGCCCTCGTCGTCGGTCTCCAGCTCGGCCTCGTAGTCCATCAGGTCGAGTTCGAACTCGTCCTGGGCCAGGTCGCCGGGCTTGATGTGGAACACGCTCTTGTGGTCGAACAGGAACGAGAGGCTGCCCTGCGTGCCGAGGTTGCCGCCGTGCTTGTTGAAGTAGCTGCGCACGTTCGCAACGGTGCGCTGGTTGTTGTCGGTGGCTGTCTCCACCACGATGGCGATGCCGTGCGGGCCGTATCCCTCGTATACTATCTCCTTGTAGTCGCCGGCGTCCTTGTCGGTGGCTTTCTTGATGGCGCGCTCCACAGTGTCCTTCGGCATGTTGGCGGCCTTGGCGTTCTGCATCAGCACGCGCAGACGCGGGTTCATGTTAGGATCCGGTCCTCCGGCCTTGACGGCGATGGTGATTTCCTTGCCTATGCGCGTGAAGGTGCGGCTCATGTTGCCCCAGCGTTTCAGCTTGCGCGCTTTGCGGTATTCAAATGCTCTTCCCATTTGGTTTATGTTGCTATATTATTCTGTCTTAATCTATTATCTCAGTTCGGCGCCCACGGTATGCTTCAGGCTGCCGACGATCTTGTTCATTATCGCTTCGATCTGCTTGTCGTTCAGGGTCTTTTCGGGATCCTGCAGCACCATCGACACGGCGTACGATTTCTTGCCGGCGGGGAGCTTGTCGCCTTCGTACACGTCGAACAGACGCACGCTCTTAAGCAGCTTGCCGCCGGCCTTGCGTGCGGCGGCCTCGATGTCGGCGAACTTCACGGCACGGTCCACCAACAGCGCCAGGTCGCGGTCAACGCCCTGCGTCTTGGGCAGCTCGGCGAATTCCACCACGTTCTTGCGCGCCATGCCGAACACCGTCTTCCAGTCCATGCAGGCGTACACCACGGGCTGCTCGATGTCGAACGCATGCAGCAGCTTGCGGCGTACCAGTCCCAGTGCGGCCACGCAGTTGCCCTGACGGCTCATCAGGTTGATCTTGGCGCTGAATATCTCGTCCTCGCCCTGCACGGCGGTGAGGGTCTGCGGGTCGATGCCCAGACGGCGCAGCAACGCGTCCACCACGCCGCGCATCTCGTACACGCTGTTCTCCATGGCCGGTGCGTTCCATGTCGCGTCGGCCTTGTTGCCCGTAATCCACAGGGCAAGCTCCATGCGCTCGGTGTAGGGTGCCAACGGACGCTCCGGGGTCGATTCCTTGGCCGGATCCTTGGCGTAGACGTTGCCGAATTCGTAGAAGCGGAGGCCCGAGGCGCGGCGCTTCACATTGTGCGCTATCGACTCTAAGCCGCCGAACAGCAGTGTCTGGCGCATCACGGAGAGTTCGCGGCTCAGCGGGTTAAGCACCTTGACGCAACGGTCGGCGTTCATCTGCTCCAATGTCTCGTAGTAGGAGAGTGATGTGAGCGAGTTATTGAGTATCTCGTTGAATCCCTGGGCGCTGAGCTGGTTGCTGACGGTCTGCTGCAGCGAGTTGGACAGGTCGGGGTCGCCGGGCTGCGACAGGGCCACGGTGGTGCGCTCGGGGATGGCGATGTTGTTATAGCCGTAGATGCGCAGCACTTCCTCCACCACGTCGCAGGGACGCGTCACGTCCACGCGGTAGGTGGGCACCGTGAGCTGCAGCACGTCGGCGTCGGCGGTCTCCGTCACGCCGAATTCCAGCGCGCGCAGTATGGTGATGACGATGTCGCGCGGTATGTCGTAGCCTATCAGACCGTTGCAGTACTTCAGCGAGAAGTCGAGCTGCACGGGGCTGACGGGTTCGGGATATATGTCGGCGAGGTCGCCGCAGATTTCGCCGCCGGCCATTTGCTGGATCAGCACTGCGGCCAGGCGTGCGGCATACAGGGTGATGTTGGGGTCGGTGCCGCGCTCGTAGCGGAACGAGGCGTCGGTGCTAAGACCGTGGCGGCGCGCCGTGCGGCGGATACGCGTGGAGTTGAACCAGGCGCTCTCGATGAACACGTCGGTCGTGGTCTCGGTCACGCCGCTGTCAATACCGCCGAACACGCCGGCGATGCACATGGGCTTCTCGGCGTCGCATATCATCAGGTCGGCTTCGTTCAGCGTGCGCTCCACGCCGTCGAGGGTGGTGAACTTGGTTCCGGCGGGACATGTGCGCACCACTATCTCCTCACCCTTGACTTTACTGAGGTCGAAGCAGTGCAGCGGCTGGCCGATGCCTAACAGCACGAAGTTGGTGATGTCCACTATGTTGTTGATGGGACGCTGGCCCACGGCGTTGAGCAGGTCCTTCAGCCACTGGGGCGACTCGGCCACCTTGACGCCACGGATGGTGACGCCGGAATAGCGGGGGCACCCCTGACGGTCCTCGACGCTGACCTTGACGGTGCCGTCGGGACGGTCGGTGCGGAAGGCGCTGACGTCGGGCAGTGATATTTCGGGATATTCGGCCTCTTTCTGTCCGCATGCTATCTCGCACCATTGCTTGGCCTTGAGGTCGCGGGCCACGCCGTAATGGCTGGCGGCGTCCACGCGGTTGGGCGTCAGCTCCACCTCCAGGCACCAGTCGCTGGACAGTCCGTAGTATTCGGCCGCCGGCGTGCCGGGCTTGATGCCGTCGGGCAGCACGATGATGCCGGCATGGTCAGTGCCTATGCCTATCTCGTCCTCGGCGCAGATCATTCCGTTGGATTCCACGCCGCGCAGTTTCGATTTCTTGATCTTGAATTCCTTGTCGCCGTCATACAGCACGGCGCCCACGGTGGCCACCACCACGGTCTGGCCGGCCGCCACGTTCGGCGCGCCGCACACTATGGTCACAGGCTCCTCGCCTCCGAGGTCCACGCGGGTGACATGAAGATGGTCGGAATCCGGATGTGCCTCGCAGCTAAGTACTTTGCCTATGACTATGCCGCGGAGTCCGCCGCGGATGCTTTCCACTTCCTCAACTGTGTCGCACTCCAGTCCTGTCGATGTCAATGTCGCCGCCAGTTCGCGCGGCTCACGGTCTACGGCTATGTACCGTTCCAGCCATTTATATGATATGTTCATGTCCAAGTTTTTTCAATCTGCAAAAATACAAAAAATCCGTTATTTCCCCAAATATCAATTTTTTCACCCTTCGGAAAACGGTTTATATAACTTCTGAAACATACATAAGGCTACATCCAAAAAAAATAGCTAAATTTGCGGTATGGAAGAAGATTTCGACATACGCGAGGAGAGTATGGAGCCTCAGGGCGTGGAAAAGGACATAGAGCGGGCGTTGCGTCCGCTCCGTTTCGACGATTTCCGCGGACAGCCCGACATCGTGGAGAACTTGCGCGTGTTCGTGCAGGCGGCGCGGATGCGCGGCGACAGCCTCGACCACACCCTGCTGCACGGCCCTCCGGGACTCGGCAAGACCACCCTCTCCAACATCATAGCAAACGAACTGCACGTGGGATTCAAGACCACTTCCGGCCCCATCCTTGACAAGCCGGGCGACCTGGCCGGCATACTGATGTCGCTGGAACCGCACGACGTGCTTTTCATTGACGAGATACACCGTCTGCACCCCGTGGTGGAGGAATACCTCTACTCGGCCATGGAGGATTTCCGCATCGACATCCTGCTTGACAAAGGCCCCGGAGCCAAGAGCGTGCAGCTGCAGATCTCACCGTTTACCCTGATAGGAGCCACTACCCGCAGCGGCAACCTTACGGCCCCGTTGCGCGCGCGTTTCGGCATAAACTGTCACTTGGAGTATTACGGCCACGAGATGCTGCAGAGCATCGTGAAGCGTTCGGCGCGCCTGCTGAAGATAGACATCGACTCGGAGGCGGCCACCGAAATTGCATTGCGCAGCCGTGGCACGCCGCGTATCGCCAACTCTCTGTTGCGCCGTGTGCGCGACTTCGCCATGGTGAAGGGTTCGGGCGTAATCGACCTCCGCATCACACGCCATGCCCTCGAGGCCCTGCATATAGACCGTTACGGCCTGGACGAGATCGACAACAAGATCCTGGCTACGGTAATCGACAAGTTCAAGGGCGGTCCCGTGGGACTGAACACCATTGCAACGGCTATCGGCGAGGACCCCGGCACCATCGAGGAGGTGTACGAGCCGTTCCTTATCAAAGAGGGCTTCATGCAGCGCACCCTGCGCGGCCGCGAGGTTACCGACTTGGCCTATACACACCTGAACCGCACCCGCCCCGGCGTGTCAAACCAACCCGGCGCGGCCTCGCTCTTTGACTGACCCTTCCTCCTCCTCCCGCTCCTCCCATTCATAACCCTGACTTCTGACTTATCATGGCTGGTATAAAATCCCTGGCTAAAGAGACGGCCGTCTACGGCCTGTCAAGCATCATAGGACGATTCCTGAACTGGTGCCTCGTCCCGCTGTACGTCTATATCTTCCCCACCGAGGAATACGGTGTGGTAAGCTATCTCTATTCCTTCACCGCCGTGGCGCTGGTGATACTTAACTACGGCATGGAGACCGGCTTCTTCCGCTTTGCCAACGGCGCCAAGGATCCGGAGAAGGTCTACACCACGTCGCTGATATCCGTAGGCACCACGTCGCTGCTGTTCATCGTACTCATAACATTGTTCGGGCAGCCGGTGTCGCAGGCCATGCTCTTGCCCGGCAAGACGCTGTTCGTGTGGATGATGGGCGTGATTGTCGCGATAGACGCGTTCACCAACATCCCGTTCGCCTATCTGAGATATAAAAAGAAAGCCTATCGCTTTGCGGGCATAAAGCTGCTGAACGTAGGGCTGACCATCGCGCTAAACCTGCTGTTCCTCAAGGGTTGTCCCGCTCTTGCCGACAGCGGCGCGGGGTGGCTGGTCAACTGGTTCTACGCCCCTTTGGGTGGCGAGGCATTCGGAATCGGCTGGATTTTCCTGGCCAACATGATAGCCACGCTGACCGTGTTGCTGATGCTGACGCCCGAGATAACGCGGCATAAGTTCCGCTTCGACGGCGCGTTGCTGAAGAAGATGTTGCATTATTCCTGGCCGCTCCTTATTTTAGGCATCGCCGGAATCCTGAGCCAGAACATGGGACAGCTCATCATACCCTACCTGTTCCGGGGCAACGAGGAGGCCGCGCAGTCCATGGTCGGCATCTACGGCGCCAACATCAAGATAGCCATCGTGATGGTGATGTTCACACAGGCGTTCCGATATGCCTACGAGCCGTTTATTTTCGCCCAGGCCAGGAACGACGGCGAGTCGAAGCTGCAGTCGTATGCCGACGCGATGAAGTTTTTCGTCATATTCGGACTGTTCATCTTCCTCGGCGTGATGTATTTCCTGCCTGTCATCAAGCATTTCGTGGCTCCGGCCTACTGGCCCGGCCTGGAAGTGGTGCCCGTGATGATGATTGCCGAACTCTGCTTCGGCGTGTTCTTCAACCTGTCGGTGTGGTATAAGGTGACCGACCGCACCGAGTGGGGTATGTATATGTCGCTGATATGTTTCGTGCTGATGTTGGGACTGAACCTGTGGCTCGTGCCGGCCATCGGCATACCGAACGGATACATCGGCTCCGCGTTCGCGGCGCTGATATCCTACTTCTCTGTGATGGTGATAAGCTACTTCGTGGGCCGGAAATATTATCCCATACCTTATCAGATGGGCAGACTTGCGCTGTACACGCTGTTGGCGGCCGTTCTTTACATCGCCGGGGCTTATCTGGAGCAGGTGTTCGCCATGTGGCTGGTATATATGACTCGCATCGTGATGCTTATAGTCTACTTAGGCATCGTCTGCACATTCGAGGATGTGCCGAAAATCAGTCCGATGTTGCGCCGACTGACCCATAGAAATGTTAAATAACAATGTTATAAAACATATTTATCACAACTTTTTATAATCGGCAGCGTTTTATAGATGTAGTTTAAACTACTTAACCTGTAATAATAACGTCCGACTGCGGGAATCGGCCCATGAAGGTGCCGGCACCTGAGGCGATGACCAAGGAAGGACCTGATTAGGAAAGGAGACAGATTATGAAAAGTTTGAAACATCTGATCAAGGCTTATTTCGAGTGTTGTGCCGAAGCATACGGCGATATCGACAAGTGCCGCGGCTTCCGCTTCTAAGCCTGACCGACCGGTTCCGTCCGGCTCACTGACAGCCGGGAACCAAACCCAAAAATTAGACAAAATTTTCAAGGGTGTGCTGGATTCGTCCCGCACACCCTTTTATTTTTAACTCGATTAATCCGGAATAATCCCGATTTAACTCGATTAATCGGGACTCAACCGGTTTAATCTTCATTATCCTTGTGGTCCTCGGCGTAGGCCTGCGCGGGGTCGAGGCCGGTGCCGTCGAAGCAGTGAGTGCAGAGGCGCTCCTTGGGGAGTCCGATGCTTTCCACCAGGGTCTCCAGCTTGCTGAACTGCAGCGTGGTGAGGCCGAGCTGGTCGGCTATCTCCTTAACCATCTTGCAGTAGCGGCATGAGCCGGTAGTGGCGTAATCCTCAAGATGTGCGTCCGGGTCGCCTTCTAATTTCTGTACAATCCGGCGCGAAATCAGTTCCAGGTCGCTCTTGGAGCTGGTGAAGCCGATGAAGGGGCAGCTGTACACCAGCGGCGGGCATGAGATACGCGCATGTACCTCCTTGGCACCGCATTCGTAGAACGTATGGACGTTGTCGCGCAACTGGGTGCCGCGTACTATCGAGTCGTCGCAGAACACCACGCGGCGGTCCTTGAGGATGGCGCGGTTGGGAATCAGCTTCATCCTGGCCACGAGGTCGCGGCGCGACTGGTTGCTGGGCGTGAAGCTGCGCGGCCATGTCGGGGTGAACTTCAGGACGGCACGCTTGTAGGGGATGCCGTGTCCGGCCGCATAGCCCAAGGCGTGGCCAACGCCCGAGTCGGGGATGCCGCATACGCAGTCAGCCTCGGTGTCGTCCTCCCGGCCCATGGCATAGCCGCAGTTCTCGCGCATATCCTCGGCGTTGATGCCGTCGTAGTCGCTGGTCGGGAAGCCGTAGTAAACCCATAGGAACGAGCATATCTGCTCGCGGCGTGCCGGCGCCTGCAGCACTTCGAGGCTGTCGGCCGTGAAACGCACTATCTCGCCGGGGCCTACGTCGCGCAGACGCTCGTAGCCGAGGTTGGGGAATGCCGTGCTTTCGCTCGCCGCTGCATACGCTCCCTCCTTGTGTCCCAACACTATGGGCGTGCGGCCCAGGTAATCGCGTGCCGCGATGATGCCGTTCTCGGTCAGTATCAGCATCGAACACGAGCCCTGAATATGCTTGTACACCAGGTTGATGCCCTCCGTGAAATCCTTGCCCATGTTTATCAGCAGCGCCACCAATTCGGACTGGTTGATGGTGTTGGCGCTGAGCTCGCTGAAGTGCATACCCTTTTCCAGGAGCTTGTCGGCTATTTCGCGGATGTTGTTGATTTTGGCCACGGTCACCACCGCATACCGTCCCAGGTGGGAGTTGACGATGATAGGCTGCGGGTCGGTGTCGCTGATCACGCCCAATCCGGTGTTGCCTAAGAACGAATCGAGTTCGTCCTCGAATTTTGAACGGAAATAATTACGTTCGATGCTGTGAATGGCGCGTTTGAAGCCATGTTCCGGATCGAAGGTCACCATACCGGCACGCTTGGTGCCGAGGTGTGAATGATAGTCTGTGCCGTAAAACACATCGGTCGCGCAGGGCCCTTGCGACGCTGTTCCGAAAAATCCACCCATATTGTTGTTGTCTACCTTAATATACCTCAGGCACCGCGATGCCTGCCTTAATCTCCGGCAAAATTACATCAAAATTCGCGACTATGCAATATAAGACCCCGTGAAAATTTTCACAGGGCCTGATTATGACATAGATATGTGTTATGATAAGTGGGTTACAGCACCTGGGCGAAGAAGGGGTTGTGGCGGGCTATTTCCTCGTAGTCGGCGTTGAGGCAGAAGCACTCGGGACACCAGTGGCCCCCGAGCAGCACCAGGCGCGGCGTCATGGTGAAGCGATGGCCGGCGTGGCATTCCCACTCCAACGGGGTGTCGAGGTCGCCGGGCGTCATGGTCTCCGACAGGCATCTGCCGCCGCGATACTCAGCCGCCTGACGCATGTCGTCGATATCCAGCTCCGATTCCGGTTTGCTTTCGTCGTAGCCGTGGTTGAGACGGATCGGCTTGCGCTCCTCGTCGCTGAATTCCACCTTTACCTTGTCCCAGCCGGGTATCTTCCGCCATTCATCGTAGCCGCCGAAGTAGACCTTCAGCTTCTCCTCGTTGCGGTCCTTGACCCACGACAGTGTGCCGTTGGGACGGCCTGAGGCCACGAACTTCATAAGGGCCTTGTACACGAACGCCGGAATGTAAGGTGTGAGGCGGAAATACCAGGGCAGCCGCTTGCGGAGACGCGCCAGATAGCCGTCCACGCTGATGCCGCTGCGATAGTGCAGATAATCGTCGAGCAGGTCGGAGTCCTCGTACCACAGGCCGTGGAAATTGCGGGTGGCGAACCAGTTGGGCTCGAATATCTTCTTTGTGCCGGGGCAGCCGGTGTGACGCAGTATCATCTCCTCGAACTCGAAGTTGGTGAGCCGCGAGTTCTGTCCGTTGCCTATGTTGTAGAAGCGTTTCCAAAAGCGGTCGGGGAGGTCGGCCAGCACTAAGTTGGCCAGGAGCCGGCCGGAGTCCTCGTCGTTGGTCCATTCCAGCACGCCCTGCAGCGGCACGTGGAACGTGATGGGGTCGGAGCCTTTCATCAGGATGTCGGGCGCGAGAATGCCCGTCTGGCGTATCGACACCCAGCAGGGCAGTCCGGCTTCGGTTATCTCGCGTTCGGCCTCGACCTTGGACTGTGCGTACACGTCGTAATGCGAGGTCCATACCGGGTCGCCGCTGCGGCCCCACACGTTGGGCCAGTGGCGGTGGCCCAATTGCGCCACGCTGCCGATGTACACCACCTTTACACCCCGGCCGCCGTCGGGACGGTTCCTGACGGCCTGCGCTATGGCGCGGGCGCCCCCTACGTTGACGCGCATCGTTTCCTCGGGGTGGTGGTCGGCGTAGGGCGACACCATGCCGCCCACATGCAGCACATAGTCGGCGTCGCGTACGCCACGCTCTATGGCGTCTGTATCCGTCAGGGTGCCGCTGATCACTGTCAGTTTGCCTGCCTCGGCAAACCTGGCTATCTGACGGTGTGCGTCGGAGTGACGATTGCTTGACGGGCGCACCAGTACGCTCAGTTCTATCTCGTCCGGATGCTTCAGCATCTCCAGGACTCCCTGAAAGCCCATCGTCCCGGTGGCTCCCGTCAAAAATACCTTTTTCCTGGCCATTGGTTCCTGATTAATTGAAGAAGATGGCCTCTTTCTGGTAGCGTGCCATCAGCACGTTGTCAATCCAGTCAACGCAAGGACGCACCTGGACGCCAAGCGACTCCTTCAGTATATAGTCGGTGATGGGCGCGCCAGCGTAGATGCTGCATATCACGCCGCCGCCAAGACGCGGATTCACCTCCATCAGCTTGTAGCGGTTGGTCTTCTTGTCGTACAGGAACTGTATGGTGACCGGGCCGCGGAACCTGAAGATGTCTATGATGTTGCGGGCCAGGTCTATCAGTTCGGGGATGCGGCGTGTCACGGTGCGCGTCACCTCGCCGCCCATCACCTCGAGGCGTTCGCGCGGCACGGTCACAAGCGTCTCGCCTGTTTTCGACACGTAGCAGTCTACGGTGAATTCGTGCGCGTCCTCTATGTATTCCTGAATCAGATATTGGTCCAGGTCGGGATGGTTCATCAGGTCGTCCACCTCGCGGAAAATGTGAATGCCCCGGCTGGAGCCGCCCTTGCGTGGCTTGATGATGACGGGCATCTCGTTGTTGATGATGGAATAAGTGCGCGGGATGGGTATGCCGGCCTTCTCGAAGGTTTCGGCTGCCTCCACCTTGTCGTACATGCTGCGCGTGGTGTCATAGTCCGACACCGGCACGAACACGTCGGGCAGCTGTTCGCGCAGCAGCGACGCGACTTCCATCGCACCGTTCACGATGGGAAGGATGATGTTCACGTTCTCCTCCCTGACTATACGGATGATGTCGTCCATCACGTCGGGGTCGTTGAATGGCAGGCCCTTGAACACCTTGCCCACCAGGGCAATAGGCACCTGGGTGTCGAGTTCGTAAGCAAAAAAGCGGACCTCGCAGCCTATCTGCTGCGCGCTCCGCTTGAACTGTTCGGCCAGGGACACTCTGCGCGACCCGCCCAACATCAGTATGGTGATTACCGTATTTCCGTTTGTAGGCATAAACAACTTCTTTTTTCAGCGATTGGAGATAATATAGCCCGATTCGTCGGGATTGAATGTGCCGATGTGGCGGAGTTTCTTGTCATCGAATACGTCGGCTATCTTGATGAAGATGCCGGTCTCCTCCACGTCGCCGAACTCATCGTTGATGGCGGTGCCGAAGGTACGCATGGTAGGCGAAAGGCTCATATAGGCGTTGACCAGCGGCGGGACCCGGCGGTCACGTTCGCGCAGCTCGTGGTTGAGGCGCATCAGGTCCTCCTTGTAGTCGCCGGTGAACAGGCCCTGTACCTCGGGCGACAGTGCCTTGGTGGCCAGAGGATGGGTGGGCCATACCAGCCGGTCGGGGTCCGGGAAATGACGGTGCACGAAGCCCAGCAGGATGTCGCGCCCTTCCGACCCGAATTTTGGATACATCGTCACCTTGCCGAACAGATACTGGACCTCGGGATAAATCTTGGTCAGCGCGCCTAAGCCGTCCCACAGATTGTCGAGGGCATATATGGCCTTGGGGCGCGACTTGGTGTTCTGATAGTCCACGGCCACGAAACTGCGCCCCAGCTCGATGGTGACGGGCATGTATTGCTGCAGGAACTCCGGACTGAAACTGAACAGGTGGCTGGTGGCCATACGCGGCACGCCGTTCTTTATCTTAAGGTCCTTGCCGTGCAGGAAGCGGTAGCCGCCGATAATCTCGTGACGGTCCGGATTCCACACTATGATCTGCCGGCAGGGAGTGTCCATGGTGTCGAATTCGTCGATGTCACAGCTCAGCCCCGTGCCGCCGCCGGCATCGCGGAAGGCTATCTCGCGCAGACGGCCTATCTCGCGCATCACGTTCGGCGAATTGTGCGCGTCAACTATATAGATTTCATTGCCCCCCTTGTTCGAGTTGCGCAGGAACTTGTCGGGCGTCAGCTCTTGAAGAATCAGGTCGGTGTCTACTTTATCTATAATCGGCTCCATAGGCTTAGACCTTATACATTGAAACGGAAGTGCATGATGTCGCCGTCCTGCACCACGTATTCCTTACCCTCCACGCCGAGTTTGCCGGCATCGCGCACGGCGCTTTCCGATCCGAGGGTCACATAGTCGTCGTATTTTATCACTTCGGCGCGGATGAAGCCTTTCTCGAAGTCGGTGTGGATGATTCCGGCCGCCTTGGGGGCCTTGGTGCCGCGGACAAATGTCCATGCGCGGCATTCGTCGGCGCCGGCCGTGAAATATGTCTGTAGGTCCAGCAGGTTGTAGGCGGCGCGTATCAGTCTGTCGGCTCCGCTCTCCTCCAGTCCCATCTCCTCAAGGAACTCCTTGCGCTCCTCGGCGGTGTCCAGCTCGGCTATCTCGCTTTCGGTGCGGGCCGAAACAATCATCATTCCCGCGCCCTCGGCCTCGGCGGCCTTGCGCACCTGCTCGGTGTATTTGTTGCCGGACACGGCCGATGCGTCGTCGACGTTGCACACATACAGCACCGGCTTGTTGGTGAGCAGGAACATGTCGCGGGCGAATTTCTGCTCCTCGGTTCCCTCCAGCTCCACGCTGCGCGCCGGACGCCCCTGCTCTAAAGCCTCCTTGTATGCGTTCAGCACGCCCAGCTGCATCTTGGCCGTCTTGTCGGCGCCGGCCTTAGCGGCCTTCTCGGTCTTGGCCAGACGCGACTCGATGGTCTCCAGGTCCTTGAGCTGAAGCTCGCAGTTTATCACTTCCATGTCGCGCACCGGGTCGACGCTGCCGTCCACGTGCGTCACGTTCTCGTCGTCGAAACAGCGCAACACGTGAAGTATGGCGTCCGTCTCGCGTATATTGGCCAGGAATTTATTGCCGAGGCCCTCGCCGCGCGAGGCTCCTTTCACCAGGCCGGCTATGTCCACTATCTCCACGGTGGCCGGAACCACCGACTTGGGATTGCACAGTTCCACCAGACGCGTCAGACGCGAATCCGGAACACTGATCATGCCCACGTTCGGCTCGATGGTGCAGAACGGGAAATTGGCCGACTGGGCCTTGGCGCTGCTTAAACAATTGAATAGTGTGGACTTTCCCACGTTGGGCAGTCCCACGATTCCACATTTTAAAGACATTTCTAATTATGATAGATACGGCGCAAAATTACGAAAATTTTACGACTCGCGCAATAGAGCGTCACCAGGGGGCCGAATCCACAAGGTCGTACACGTATGTCTGCACCCGTCCGCCGCTGGTGGTCCACTGCATCCACAGCGTGTTGCCGCCGTGGGTGAACCAGTAGCTCGTGGTCAGCGGCGACGAGTATTCGTACTGTATGTTGATCTGGTAATTCGAGGCCCCCGACATGGCGTCCTGACACCAGTAGCGAATCCGTTCCTGCTCCCTGTTGCCGTTGTCCAGATAATAGTACCAGCCGGCACCGTTGCCGTTGAAATACATCCAGTTGGCCTCGCGTGTCGGAACCGGGTCGGAATTATACTGCACCAGCTGCCAGTAGCCGCGCAGACGCGGATCGTTGAACGAATCCCACCCGTAGCCGGGGTTGTCCCACCACGGATCGTCGCTGACGCACGATGTCATGCCGGCCAGCATGAACAGCGATACGAACGCGAACAGTATTGTCCTAACCTTGGTTTTCATAATCTTACTTAATTAATGGTTGAGTCTATCCAATTCTGTGTTATTGGATAGACAAGGCATCGTTCCTTAAAAAATATATACGCCAGGGTCGCAGATGTGCCTCAGATTTAGCCTTGCAGACTC
>DESI01000080.1 GCA_002361235.1 Porphyromonadaceae bacterium UBA3318
GTCGCCGTCGAAGTCGGCGTTGAACGCGGTACATGCCAGCGGGTGCAGCTGGATTGCCTTACCCTCGATCATGCGCGGCTGGAACGCCTGGATACCCAGACGGTGAAGTGTCGGGGCACGGTTCAGAAGCACCGGATGGCCCTTCATCACATGCTCCAGGATATCCCATACCACAGGCTCCTTGCGGTCTACTATCTTCTTGGCCGACTTCACGGTCTTGACGATGCCGCGCTCTATGAGCTTGCGGATGATGAACGGTTTGTACAGCTCGGCGGCCATCAGCTTGGGGATACCGCACTCGTGCATCTTCAGCTCGGGGCCGACCACGATCACGGAACGTGCCGAATAGTCCACACGCTTACCCAGCAGGTTCTGACGGAAACGTCCCTGCTTACCCTTCAGCGAGTCGGACAGAGATTTGAGCGGACGGTTTACGTCGCTCTTGACGGCCGACGACTTGCGGCTGTTGTCCAGCAGCGAGTCCACCGCCTCCTGCAGCAGACGCTTCTCGTTGCGCAGAATCACCTCGGGAGCCTGTATCTCGATGAGTCGCTTCAGACGGTTGTTACGTATGATGACGCGGCGGTACAGGTCGTTGAGGTCGGAAGTTGCGAAGCGGCCGCCGTCCAGCGGCACCAGGGGACGCAGTTCCGGCGGAATCACCGGCACGGCCTTCAGAATCATCCACTCGGGGCGGTTCTTGCCCATGGAGTTCAGGAATGAGTTCACCACCTGCAGACGCTTCAGGGCCTCGGTCTTGCGCTGCTGCGAGCCGTCCTTATTGGCCTTGTCGCGCAGCTCGGCTGCCAGGGCGCGCAGGTCCAGACGCTGCAGCAGGTCGTAGATGGCCTCTGCACCCATCTTGGCCACGAACTTGTTCTCGTCGTCGTCAGGCAGACTGCTGTTGCCCTCGGGCAGCGACTCCATGATGCGGTTGTATTCCTCCTCGGTCAGCAGGTCGTTGCGCTCCAGCGCCACCTTCTTGCCCGGTTCGGTCTCGATCTCCACGCCGGCGGGATTGATCACGATGTAACGCTCGTAATAGATCACGTCCTCCAGCTTCTTCGAGGGCAGACCCAACAGGTATCCTATCTTGTTGGGCAGCGAACGGAAATACCAGATGTGAGCCACAGGCACTACCAGCTCGATGTGGCCCATGCGCTCGCGACGCACCTTCTTCTCCGTCACCTCCACGCCGCATCGGTCGCACACGATACCCTTGTAGCGGATACGCTTGTACTTGCCGCAGTGGCACTCGTAGTCCTTGACCGGACCGAAGATCTTCTCGCAGAACAGACCGTCGCGCTCCGGCTTGTAGGTACGGTAGTTGATGGTCTCCGGCTTCAGGACCTCGCCGCTCGACTTCTCCTTGATCTCCTCCGGCGATGCGAGGCCGATGGTGATCTTCGAGAAATTGCTCTTTATCTTATTATCTCTTTTGTATGCCATAGTTGTAGTGTCCTTTGATGATTAGTCGAGAGTGATGCTGAGTCCCAGACCCGACAGCTCGTGCAGCAGCACGTTGAGCGATTCGGGAATGCCGGGTTCCGGCATCGCGTCACCTTTGACGATAGCCTCGTAAGCCTTGCTTCGGCCTACCACGTCGTCCGACTTAATGGTAAGGATCTCCTGCAGGATGTGGGCGGCGCCGAATGCCTCGAGCGCCCATACCTCCATCTCTCCGAAACGCTGGCCACCGAACTGGGCCTTACCGCCCAGAGGCTGCTGCGTGATCAGCGAGTACGGCCCGATGGAACGTGCGTGCATCTTGTCCTCCACCATGTGGCCCAGCTTCAGCATGTAGATCACGCCCACCGTGGCCGGCTGGTCGAAACGGTCGCCCGTGCCGCCGTCGTACAGGTATGTCTTGCCGTAGCGGGGCAGCCCTGCCTTGTCGGTCCATTCGTTCAGGTCGTCCAGACTTGCTCCGTCGAAGATAGGGGTAGCAAATTTCTCGCCAAGTTCGCGGCCGGCCCATCCGAGCACGGTCTCGAATATCTGACCCAAGTTCATACGCGAAGGCACACCCAGCGGGTTCAGCACGATGTCCACGGGAGTTCCGTCGGCCAGGAACGGCATGTCCTCCTGACGCACCACGCGGCTGACGATACCCTTGTTACCGTGACGTCCTGCCATCTTGTCACCTACGCCGATCTTACGCTTCTTGGCGATGTACACCTTGGCCATCTGCATGATGCCGGCGGGAAGCTCGTCACCGATGGTGATGTCGAACTTGCGGCGGTGCAGCTCGGCGTCTATCTTCTTCGACTTGCGCAGGTAGTTGGTGATAAGTTTGCTTATCATACCGTTGATGCGCTCGTCCTCGGTCCAGTCGTTCAGATGGATTGTCTCGTAATCCAGCGAGTTGAAGTCGATGTTGTCGAACGTCGAGCCCTTGGGCACGATGTCCACGCCGATGTAGTCCTGGATACCCATTGACTTCTGGCCCTTCAGCAGTGCCTTCAGCTTGGAGATCATCAGGTCCTTCAGCTCGGTCTGCTTCTCCTCGTATTCCTCCACCAGCATGGGCAGCTGCGCGTTGACACTGTTCTTGTTGCCCTTCTTCTTGGTGGCTTTGCTGAACAGCGAGGTGCCTATCACCACGCCCTTCAGCGACGGAGTGGCCTTCAGCGAGGCATCCTTCACGTCGCCGGCCTTGTCGCCGAAGATGGCGCGCAGCAGCTTCTCCTCGGGCGTCGGGTCGCTCTCGCCCTTAGGCGTGATCTTACCGATCATGATGTCGCCCGGCACCACATACGCTCCGACACGGATTATACCGCGCTCGTCCAGATCCTTGGTGGCGTCCTCGCTCACGTTCGGGATGTCCGAGGTCAGTTCCTCCATGCCGCGCTTGGTCTCGCGCACGTCGATGCTATATTCGTCCACATGCACCGAAGTCAGTATGTCCTCGCGGACCATACGCTCGTTCAGCACGATGGCATCCTCATAGTTGTAACCCTTCCAGGGCATGAACGCCACCTTCAGGTTGCGGCCCAGTGCCAGCTCGCCCTTCTCCGTGGAGTAACCCTCGGTCAGGATGTCGCCCTCCTCTACGCGCTGTCCCTTGTTGCAGATGGGACGCAGGTCGATGGTGGTACCCTGATTGGTGCGGCGGAACTTAGGCAGCTTGTATTCCTTGGTCGCGGGTTCGAATTCCACGAACTCCTCGTCCTCGGTGCGGTCGTACTTGATGCGGATACGCTCGGCGTCCACATACTCTATCACACCCTTGCCTTCGGCCGTGACCTGCGTACGCGAGTCGCGTATCAGCTGGCCCTCGATGCCGGTTCCCACGATAGGAGCCTCGCTGCGCAGCAACGGCACGGCCTGGCGCATCATGTTCGATCCCATCAGCGCGCGGTTTGCGTCGTCGTGCTCCAGGAACGGAATCAGCGATGCGGCTATAGAGGCAATCTGCAGAGGCGACACATCCATCAGGTCAAGCTCGTTGGGAGCCACGATCGGGAAGTCGGCCTCCAGACGTGCCTTGACACGATTGTTGATAAACGTACCGTCGTCGTTCACGGGGGCGTTGCCCTGCGCGATGGTCTTGCCCTCCTCTATCTCGGCGGTCATGTACACGACGTCGTCGTTGTTCAGGTCCACCACGCCGTTCTCCACCTTGCGGTAGGGAGTCTCTATGAAACCGAGGTTGTTGATCTTGGCGTATACGCAGAGGCTGGAGATCAGACCGATGTTAGGACCTTCAGGGGTCTCGATCGGGCAGAGACGGCCGTAATGCGTGTAGTGCACGTCTCGCACCTCGAAGCCTGCGCGCTCGCGGCTCAGACCGCCGGGGCCAAGGGCCGACATACGGCGCTTGTGCGTGATCTCGGCCAGGGGGTTGGTCTGGTCCATGAACTGCGACAGCGCGTTGGTGCCGAAGAATGTGTTGATCACAGCCGAGATGGTCTTGGCGTTGATCAGGTCGATGGGCTTGAACACCTCGTTGTCGCGCACGTTCATCTTCTCGCGGATGCTGCGTGCTATACGGGCCAGGCCCACGCCGAACTGATTGTAAAGCTGCTCGCCCACGGTGCGCACGCGACGGTTGCTCAGGTGGTCGATATCGTCCACGTCGCTCTTGGCGTTGATCAGCTCTATCAGATACTTGATGATGGCGATGATGTCCTCACGCGTCAGCACCTTCACCTCCATCGGAGTGTCGAGACCCAGCTTCTTGTTGATACGGTAGCGGCCTACCTCGCCCAGGTCATAACGCTTCTCCGAGAAGAAAAGGCTCTGAATCACCTCGCGCGCCGATGCTGCATCCGGTGGATCGGCGTTGCGCAGCTGTCTGTAGATATAGGTGACCGCCTCCTGCTCGGAGTTCGACATGTCGCGCTGCAGGGTGTTGAATATTATGCTGTAGTCCACAGCGGCCACGCCCTCCTTCTCCAGGAGGATGGTCTTCACGCCGCTGTTCAGGATCATTTCGATGTTGTCTTCTGAAATCTCGCTTCCACGCTCCACAATCAGCGTGTTGCGCTCCATGGTGGTTACCTCGCCTGTGTCAGGATCCACGAAATCCTCGTGCATGCTCTCCATCACGCGGCCGGCCAGACGACGGCCTATCACCTTCTTCAGGTTGCTTTCCGTCACCTTTATTTCCTCGGCCAGGTCGAAAATCTCCACAATCTCCTTATCCGTCTCGAAACCGATGGCACGGAGCAGTGTGGTTACGGGGAGTTTCTTCTTACGGTCGATGTAGGCGTACATCACGTTGTTGATGTCGGTGGCGAACTCTATCCATGAGCCGCGGAACGGGATGATACGTGCCGAATACAGCTTTGTGCCGTTGGCATGCATGCTGTTACCGAAAAACACGCCCGGCGAGCGGTGCAGCTGTGATACGACAACGCGCTCGGCGCCGTTGATCACGAATGTGCCCTGCTCCGTCATGTACGGAATGGTGCCGAGGTACACATCCTGGATCGTGGTGTCGAAATCCACGTGGTCAGGGTCGGTGCACGACAACTTCAGCTTCGCCTTCAAAGGCACGCTGTAGGTCAGACCCCGTTTCAGACATTCGTCGATGGTGTAACGCGGAGGATCAATGTAATAGTCGAGGAATTCCAGCACAAAGTTGTTGCGCGTGTCCGTGATGGGGAAATTCTCTGCGAATACCTTATACAATCCCTGATTCTTGCGCTCTTCCGGAGGAGTGTCCAGCTGCAGGAAGTCGCGGAACGACTTCAGCTGTATCTCAAGGAAATCCGGAAACGGCAGCGGATTTTTAATCGACGCGAAGTTTACTCGCGGTTTTTCGGTTAAATTTACTGACATTGGTTGGGATTTAGTTCTTTATTGCCGGTGGCGGCGAAGGAATTTCTATCTATGTTTTCAAAAACTGCAAAAGCTTCTTATGCCACGGGCGGAATTATCGGAGAAAGGAATATGATTGAGAGAGGCTTATGAATCGTGATTCGAGAGGCCTATGAATCGTAATTCAAGAGACCTATGGATCGTGATTCGAGAGGGTGTCGCCGTGCGGAATCCACAAGGGTCAATTCGCACGTAATCATCGACGTCCTGCGGGCATCGATGATAGATTATAATAGGTTAAGAACGCAAACATAATGTGGAGCGTTCTTAACCTATTTAGTGTCGGATTTGGATCTTACTTGAGTTCAACCTCAGCACCAGCCTCCTCCAGCTGCTTCTTCAGGCCCTCTGCCTCAGCCTTGGGCAGGCCTTCCTTGATGGTGTTGGGAGCACCGTCAACCAGCTCCTTAGCCTCTTTCAGGCCCAGGCCGGTCAGCTCCTTAACCAGCTTCACAACAGCCAGTTTGCTTGCGCCGGCTGCTTTCAGAACTACGTCGAAGTTGGTCTTCTCCTCAGCGGCTGCGCCTGCTGCGGCGGGACCTGCTGCTACTGCTACAGCTGCAGCTGCCGGCTCGATGCCGTACTCGTTCTTCAGTATCTCAGCCAGTTCGTTCACTTCCTTTACGGTGAGGTTTACAAGCTGCTCTGCAAATGCTTTCAAATCTGCCATTTTCGTATCTTTTTTTAATTTTTTACTATGTTGGTTTATGCTTCTTTCTTGGAGAGTGTCTCGAGCACGCCGTGCAGCAGATTGCCTCCGCTCTGCAGGGCGCTGATCACGTTCTTAGCAGGCGACTGCAGCAGTGCCACAACATCTGCGATAAGTTCGTTCTTGCTCTTGATATTGGAAAGGGTCTCCAAGTTCTCCTCGCCAACATAAACTGTTTCCTCCACGTAGGCACCCTTCAGCAACGGAAGGGTCTCCTTCTTGTCACGGAACTTCTTAATCAGCTTCGCGGGAGCGTTGCCCGTGTTGCTCAGCAGAAGTGTCGTCTCACCGTGGAGAAGATCGTACAACTCCGAATAGTCGGTCTCGCTTGCCTCCAGAGCCTTCTTCAGCAACGTGTTCTTCACACACAGCATCTTTACCTCGGCTCCGAAGCATGCGCGGCGCAGTGCGCTTGTCTTCTCGGCGTTCAGACCCTGGGTCTGCACCAAGTATACGCAGCTGTACTGTGCCAGCTCGCCGCCTATGCTCTCTATGATCTTAGCTTTATCTTCCTTTTTCATCGATTTTCAGTTTTAAAAATTACTCCGCAACCGACTTCGGCTCGACCTTGATGCCCGGGCCCATCGTGCTTGAAAGATAAATGCTCTTGATATATGTGCCTTTCGAAGTGGCCGGTTTCAACTTAATGAGTGTGTTGATGAACTCCTTGGCGTTGTCGCGCATTGCCTCGGCCGAGAACGATGTCTTGCCGATGCTGGCGTGAACGATTCCGGTCTTGTCCACCTTGAAGTCAATCTTACCCTGCTTAACCTCCTTCACAGCCTTTGCGACATCCATCGTCACAGTGCCGCTCTTGGGGTTAGGCATCAGTCCGCGCGGACCAAGGATACGGCCCAAGGGACCGAGCTTGCCCATCACGGAGGGCTGGGTGATGATTACGTCAACGTCCGTCCAACCGTCCTTGATCTTCTGGATGTACTCGTCCAGACCTACGTAGTCGGCGCCAGCCTCTTTGGCTGCTGCCTCTGCGTCGGGTCCGCACATTACCAGCACGCGTACCTCCTTACCCGTTCCGTGAGGCAGTGACACAACGCCACGCACCATCTGGTCGGCCTTACGGGGGTCTACGCCAAGACGTACATCTATGTCAAACGACGCGTCGAACTTCTCGAACGCTGTCTCCTTCACCTTCTCTGCTGCCTCCGCAAGGTTATACGACTTCCCGGGCTCAATCTTCGATAAAGCTAACTTCTGATTCTTTGTCAGTTTTCCCATTGTCTTTGAAGATTAATTGTTTTCGGGAAATGCTCCCTTTACGGTTATACCCATGCTGCGGGCTGTTCCCGCTACCATGCGCATGGCAGACTCAATGGTGAAACAGTTCAAATCCGGCATCTTGTCTGTTGCAATTGCCTTGACCTGTTCCCATGTGATTTCGGCTACTTTGTTACGGTTCGGCTGTGCCGATCCGCTCTTCAGCTTTGCCGTCTCCTTCAGCTGTACTGCCACAGGAGGCGTCTTCACTACAAAGTCGAAGCTCTTGTCCGAATAGTAGGTTATTACTACCGGCAAAACCTTCCCGGCCTTGTCCTGGGTACGGGCATTGAATTGCTTGCAAAATTCCATGATGTTGATACCCTTCGAACCCAGTGCAGGTCCGACTGGCGGTGACGGATTTGCAGCGCCACCCTTGATCTGCAATTTGATCTGTCCAGCAATTTCTTTTGCCATTGTCCTATCTGTTATTTGTAGTTTGTGTGGTTCTATGCGACGAAACGCCGCGTAACATCAACGCTGCGTCACACCTTCTCCACTTGGGATATTTCCAACACCAGGTCATTGCCTCGGCCAAATATCTTGACCTCGACCTTGACACGGCTTCTCTCGCGGTCAATTTCCTTGATGGTGCCTGTAAAGCCGCTGAACGGTCCGTAGTTCACCTTCACCGTCTCTCCCTCCAGGTAGTTGTCGATCATATCGACAACCGGAGCGCTTGTCTCCTCCTGACGGCCAAGCATACGCTTCACCTCGTCGGGCGTCAACGGCACCGGATCACTCGTCTTGCTACGTCCACGCAGAAAATCAATGACATTCGTAGTGTTGCGCAGTTCATAGATAACCTCTCCCGTCAGGGCAGCTTCTACGAACACGTAACCGGAGTACAGATTGTGCTCCCTCAACACCTTCTTGCCACTGGGAGTCGTAGTGTACTTCTTCTCTGTCGGAATCAGCACCTGCGACACGTGTTTGCCAAGGTCCGTATTCTTGATGGACGCATCAAGAATCTCCTTGACTTTAGCCTCTTTCCCCGAAATGGCACGCAATACATACCATCTCTTTTTGACTTCAGCCATTGATATCTTCGCTTTACTTGCTTTGTTAGAAATTGATGCTGTAGATTAACTCCATCAGCAATGAGAACACCTTGTCAACCGCCCAGATAAAAACTGCCAGTATGATGGAAGCTATCAGCACCAGCACCGAGCTGTTGATAACCTGTTTCTGCGTTGGCCACGAAACCTTATAAACCAATTCGTTATAAGATTCCTTGATATCCTTTATTAATTTCATCTTCGTATATAATAAGCACGGGAAGAAAGACTCGAACTCTCGACCCTTGGTTTTGGAGACCAATGCTCTACCAACTGAGCTATTCCCGTGTATATGGGGGCCTTCCTGTCGGGGAAGGCCCCCGTTATGTATCAGCTATGCTGTGATTAGTCGTCGATTACGGCTGTGATCTGACCCGATCCTACCGTGCGACCACCCTCGCGGATTGCGAAACGCAGACCCGGATCCATGGCTACCTTGGTAATCAGCTTAACGTCGATCTCAACGTTGTCACCGGGCATTACCATCTCTACACCCTCCGGCAGAGCGATTTCACCGGTTACGTCAAGCGTACGGATGTAGAACTGGGGACGGTACTTGTTGTGGAACGGTGTGTGACGGCCACCCTCTTCC
>DESI01000031.1 GCA_002361235.1 Porphyromonadaceae bacterium UBA3318
ATTGCTTGCGGATTTTAGGTTTATATTGATTTAAAAAAGATGAAACGCGATTGTCGGATAGGGAAAGCTGCGCACCGTATGCTGTTTCAGTTTCTGCTCATCGTTATATTTGAATACCACGAACTGGGGTTCCTCCGGATCTCCGAACAGTTTATGCGCTAAGCCTCCTTCCCCGCCCTGCGAGAAGTCCTCTGTCGACGAAAGGAAATAGATGCCTCCTATCTTATCGCCGTCATGCTCCTTCAGCTGTCGGTTTATTACCTTTATCCATTTTACACTCTTGCCCCTGTAAGACTTCAGCGAACCGTTATATACAGTTTTTGTATCGAGCAGTCTGCATAATTCCTCCAATTCCCCGATAGCGGGCACATACCATCCCTCGCCAAGACGGCTGACATACATCAACGCGGGGTACATACTGTCGTCGAATTCCGGGTGCAAACTCCGGAATTTCAGAAGTTTCTGCAGATTGGCATAGCCGTTGGTGAGGTCGTTCATTCCTAACGGCAAATCCACAGGGCCCTTGAACATCGGGTCATCACCACTAATTTCAAACGGACCTCTCCGATTGGAGACGGGCGAGATAATTTTGCCATGCTTCCCGTCGGGTGTCACTCCTACCACCACGCCCCGAACGCCATTCTCATCATACCAGTCGCCTACGGAATATGAATGTGATGCCGGAGGCAAGCTCGAATAATCAGGCCGGGTGGATACATGTACATATCTTCCGTCTGCAATGCATTCCATCCCGGCTGCCTTGTTTTGGGTGCCGGACATCGCATTGTCGGTATGCATTATGTCCTCGGTGCCGCTATCATATTTGATCTTGAACACTTTTGCCACATTCACCTCCCTGTCAAAACTCTCATTATCCTTGCGGAAAAGTATTCTGTCCGGGCGCACCTCTATCACTTTCCCTTTCCAGCTGGAGGCGTCGCGCATCACCAGCTCGTCAGCCTGCCCCGGCAATAAGGCGGTCAGCGTCGCACACAGTACGAAACTTATCTTCAGACAATTCATACCCATATTATTTGCCGAGACGCACTCCTACGGAACCTCCCACGGAAATCGTCGGACTCCATGACATGTCCTTGCCTTTGAACGCACTTGTAAGGTCGAATCCGAGATGAAGTCCTATGTCGAATATCCCCAGACTGCAGCCCGCATATACTTTCCAAGGCACACGGAAACCGTTCAAGGCATCCTTTGCCTTCTCTCCGTCCAGCTTGCACTTTACCAGGAAATCAAGATTGAATCCCGTGCCCAACATCACGTATTCGGTCTTCCACCAATACATTACGGGTATGCCGATATAAGTGGCATTAAGAAGCGGCCAGTCTCCTTTCGACGGCTTTTTGCCGGTATACACTTTCATGTCGCCCTGCAGCCATGTGAATCCCAGTCCGGCAGACCATGCCATGTCCTCGCCCATCGACATCAGGGCCATCAGGTCTATGTCGGCATACAGTCCGCCCCAGTCATAGTTGACGCTTTTATATTCCGACTGGGTGCCCTGATAGCCGACAACCACACGGGGCATGAACCCGACGGAGGGAAATCGATTGTGTTTCTTCTTGGGCTCTATCTTCATGCCGTTCAGGATTGTTCCGGCAAGTGTGCCCTGTCCTGATTCCGATGCAGTTTCCGAAGCTGAAGGGGGAACATTGTTGTAAACAGCCGACGGCAGCTCAGATGTATGCTGTGCGTCCTGCGGAGTTATCACTTCCCGGTGTCCGTCGTCAAACTCAATGTAGAATACTGACTCATTGGCCACGACATAGTTCGGCCCGCTCAGGTTTTCGGCCTTCTTATACGTGATCTCCTTTTCGCCTACAGTCACTACCTTGGATTTAATTTCCTGTCCTGACATAAGACATATCACATCGGCCCAGGCATAGGCTGGAAGCAGAGCCAGACATGTCGCGACACATTGTTTAAAATGTTTCATAACATTTCGGTTAGTGCCTTATCAGCTCCACTTCAGGCAAATACATAAAAAAAGAAGCGTGAGGAGCTTTCTTCGCCCGCTCCCGCCCTTTGAGGCCTTCGCATTGCCCGTAACTGCAGGAGCGGACAACGCAGAAGCCTCACGCCGATATGCCTATCGACCGTGATGTCACACCTCGGGCAACCCTATACACAGAGTTGCCGGGATGTAAAATCACGACAATATACATACCTGTGAGCGTCATCGTTGCCCAATCTTCTTGACAGTCACCATAGAAAGTTGCGAAGTTTCAAAGGGTCAAGAAAATATAGCGTCGATACACGCTTGAGCCATGATCCGTACCCGGCATGCCGGGCGTTGACCTGACTCTGAATATATCACCACGGACTCTTCCGTGGCATCCCGCCCTCGAAACCCTCAGCTATCGGCTTCTGCTATGAAAGCGAGGCCCTCGGGGCTTGTCGCTCGCATAGCTTTCCGGTCGTTTCCGGACAAGTAAACGGGATTTGGCACAAAGTTAATATTTATTCACATAACTGCAAAATAAAATTATTGAATTGCCCTAAGAATTGTCCGGATAAGAAATCGGATAAGAAACGATACCCTTATTCCGGGGTTAACTGGTGTTAAATTTAACAATTAGTGTTAAGGGATATACTATGGGAACGATTTTTGCATTTATTTTGCAAAGTACAACTGAAGTACAAGCTGATATGAAAATCGATTCCAATAGAATCTATCAGTAGTGAACAAACGTTATACGGACAGTTAGAAATTATTAATAATAACCGACGAACAATCAAACACCAATCATATATGATTAATAAAAGTACAGCATTGTGCACGCTGGCGCTTCTGGTTGGAACCAGCGCCTACGCGGTGACCACGCCGGCATTCGAGACGGACTTTACCCAGGCGGCCGAAAAGACGGTCAATGCCGTGGTATGTATCAAGTCGTACACCACCCGCCAGCAGAATCCCTACGGACAGGGCGGCTACGATCCCTTCGGGATGTTCGATTTCTTTTTCGGCACCCCCCAGCAGCCTCGTCAGCAGGCTCCGCAACAGCAGCGCAAGAAGAACGAGCCCGTACAGAGCGGCCTCGGCTCGGGCGTGATAATCAGCGAGGACGGTTACATCGTCACGAACAACCATGTGGTGGACGGCGCCGATAAACTCGAGGTGCTGTTCAACGACAACTCCAGCTACGACGCCAGGATAATCGGCACCGACGAGGCTTCCGACCTGGCACTGATCAAAGTAGACGCCCAAAACCTCACCCCTATCACTTTCGGCGACTCGGAGACCGTAAAGATCGGCGAATGGGTACTGGCCGTGGGCAATCCCTTCGGCTTCAACTCCACCGTTACGGCCGGTATCGTCAGCGCCAAGGCCCGCAGCCTCGGCCAGAACCATAAGGGCAACCTCAGCATCGAATCGTTCATCCAGACCGATGCGGCACTTAACCCCGGCAACTCAGGCGGTGCCCTCGTCAACCTCAAGGGTGAGCTGATCGGCATCAACTCGGCCATATACAGCAACACCGGTTCGTATTCGGGCTTCTCGTTCGCCATCCCAACCACCATAGTCAAGAAGGTCATGGCCGACATACGCCAGTACGGTACAGTGCAGCGCGCCGTGCTCGGAGCCTCCGTGCGCGAGCTCGATTCCAAGATTGCAAAAGAGAAGGACATCACTGCCGTTAAGTCCGGTCTGCTCATCGCGTCGGTGAACGACATGAGCACGGCCAAGGAACTGGGTCTGCAGGAGGATGACGTGATCACAGCCATTAACGGCGTGAACGTGGCAAACCACGCACAGCTTGTGGAACAGCTCAACAAGTTCCGTCCCGGCGACAAGGTGACGGTGACCTACTACCGCGACAACAAAAAGATAGAGAAGACAGCCACCCTGCGCAACCAGACCGGCAGCACGTCGATCACCAAGAAAGGCGACTTCAGCGAGCTTGGCTGCGCCTTCATGAAGCTGACCGCCGAGACCAAGACCCGTCTGGGTATCTCGAACGGCGTGCAGGTCAAGGGACTCAAGGACGGAGCCATCCGCGACGCCGGCGTGAAGGAGGGATTCATCATCACTGCCGTAAACGACGTGCCTGTCAACAGCAGCGAGGACGTGGAGCAGGTGTACAACTCCGTGATGAAGGACAGCGACGAATACAAGGCTCTGATCCTGTACGGCGTATACCCCACCGGCAAGAAATACACATACGCCGTGAACCTCGCATCAGAGTAACGGCACCTTCATTCATACCGCATAAAGATGGCCGCTTCAACGGGAGGCGGCTGTTTTTATGTCTTGCACCGACGGAATGTCGTATTTTTTGCCATGCATGAGTGGAATGTCGTATTTTTTCGTTAATTTTGCAGTTCAGATACGATAACCCATTAGTTAATAAATACTGATATGAGAAAGAATATCGTAGCGGGCAACTGGAAAATGAACACCACTCTTGACGAGGGTGTTGAGCTCGCCAATTCGATCAACGCAGCGCTGAAGGACAAGAAGGCCAACTGCGAGGTAATAGTATGCGTACCGTTCACCCATCTTACCAGCGTATGCGCCGTTCTGGAGCCCGAGCTGGTAAAGCTTGGCGCCGAGAACTGCTCCGAGCACGAGAAGGGTGCCTACACCGGCGAGGTTAGCGCAGCTATGGTAAAATCCACCGGCGCAAGCCACGTAATCCTGGGCCACAGCGAGCGTCGCCAGTACTTCGGCGAGAACAACGAGCAGCTGCTGGCCAAGACCAAGCTGGCTCTGGCCAACGGTCTGACTCCCATCTTCTGCGTAGGCGAGGTGCTGGAGGAGCGTGAAAACGGCACATTCAACGAGGTGGTACGCGGTCAGGTAGAGGCACTGTTCTCGCTGGCTCCCGAAGACTTCGCCAAGATCGTCGTGGCATACGAGCCCGTATGGGCCATCGGTACCGGCAAGACCGCTACCGCCGAGCAGGCTCAGGACATGCACGCCAACATCCGCAACGTCATAGCCGAGAAATACGGCAAGGAGATAGCCGACAACACTTCGATTCTGTACGGTGGCAGCTGCAAGCCCACCAACGCCAAGGAGCTGTTCAGCAAGCCCGACGTAGACGGCGGTCTGATCGGTGGCGCAGCCCTGAAGGCCGACAGCTTCATGGGCATCATCGAAGCTTTTGACTAATCGAAGCTTTTGACTAATCGAACCCGAATGATACGCATCAGGCATATCATACTGACACTTACAGCCGCAGCCGGAAGCCTCGCGCTTCCGGCCACGGCCCAGTCGTCGTCCGCAGCCGCCGTCACGGCCGGTAACGAACTGATAGAACGCATCGAGACTGCCGGAAACGGCATGGTGGACATAGATATCCCCTCCTCGCTGCTATACCAGATAATTCGCGACGACCTGGACCGTAAGCAGACCGACGACAAACAGCAGATCAAGCCCGGCATCAACAAGATACAGGGATTCAGGGTCCAGGTGTTCAGCGACGGCTCCAACCAGCGCACCCTCGAGGCTCGCGCCAAAGCCCGCGGATCGTCCATCGTGGCCAGGTTCCCCAAATACCGTGGCCAGATTTATTCGTATTCCAGCGCGCCCAACTGGTACACCCGTATAGGAAACTTCAGGACCCAGGCCGAAGCGCAGGCCGCCCTGGCCGAACTGAAACGGGCATTCCCCTCCATCAGCTCGGAAATGCGGGTGGTCAGAAGCCAGATCATCGTGATCGGCCGCTGACCGGCGCTCCCCTCTCCGTCACACCTCATTGACTGAGGACACCAATACCTCGCACACTGAGGTCTCAACAACAATTCTGACAGTGGCAAACATCAGCAAACACGATCCGGAACTGGTGGACAGGATAGCGGCCCACCTTAACGAAATACTCATACTGTTGGGCGAAAACCCAATGCGCGAAGGACTGGCCAAGACGCCGGTCCGTGCCGCAAAAGCCCTTCTCGACATCACCGCCGGGTATAAGTCCGATCCCCTTGACATAGCCCGGCAGGCCATATTCAATCACTGCGGCTCAAAAATGGTGATAGTGCGCGACATTGAATTCTACAGTACTTGCGAGCACCATATATTGCCCTTCTTCGGCAAAATGTCCATAGGCTATCTGCCTAAGGGCCGCATACTGGGCCTCTCCAAGCTGGCCCGCGTGGTAGACGGATACGCACGCCGCCTGCAGGTGCAGGAACGTCTCACGGCACAGGTGTGCCGCACCATCAACGACGCCCTCCCCAACGACGGCGTCATAGTATGGTGCGAGGCTCAGCACCTCTGCATGAAGGCGCGTGGCGTGGAAAAACAGGAATCCGTCACCACTACCCTCGAATACTCCGGACAATTTGAAACCAATCCTGCGCTCCGTGCGGAATTCATGCACCTGATTCAGCGTTAAAGGTCTGTCCCACAACGTTGAATCCTCAATTATCAAGACCATGTTCCACTGGAAAACAATAAAGGAATACGAAGACATCCTCTTCGAACAGATGGACGGCATAGCCAAAATCACCATCAACCGTCCCAAAGTGTACAATGCGTTCCGCCCCAAGACCAATATGGAGATGCTTGACGCGTTCGGCATCTGCCGCGAGCGTCAGGACATAGGCGTCATCATACTTACGGGTGCCGGCGACAAGGCGTTCTGCTCGGGCGGCGACCAGAACGTGAAGGGCTCGGGCGGCTATGTCGGCGACGACGGTGTGCCGCGCCTCAACGTGCTGGAACTGCATCATGCCATCCGCAGCATCCCCAAGCCCGTGATCGCCATGGTGAATGGCTACAGCATCGGCGGCGGCAACGTGCTGCAGGTGGTGTGCGACCTCTCCATCGCCAGCGAGAACGCGCGCTTCGGCCAGACCGGACCGAAGGTGGGCAGCTTCGACGGCGGATTCGGCGCCAGCTACCTGGCCCGTTGCGTCGGACAGAAGAAGGCCCGCGAGATCTGGTATCTCTGTAAGCAATACACCGCCAAGGAAGCCCTTGAGATGGGCATGGTGAACGAAGTGGTGCCTTTCGACAAACTGGAGGAGACCACCGTTGAATGGGCCCGTACCATACTGAAGCGCTCGCCCCTGGCCATCCGCATGATAAAGCGCGCCCTGAATGCCGAACTCGACGGCCAGCACGGCCTGATGGAGTTTGCCGGCGACGCCACGCTGCTCTATTACATGCTTGACGAGGCTCAGGAAGGCAAGAACGCGTTCCTGGAGAAACGCGACCCGGATTTCGACCAATTCCCCAAATTCCCATGAGGCTGCAGTTCGCTCCGTACATCCTGAAATTCAAGGAGCCGGCAGGAACGTCGCGCGGTGTGCTGACCGAAAAGCCGACGTGCTATATGCGCCTGTTCGACGAGTCGGACCCGGCGCGCTACGGCGTTGGCGAGGCAGCCATATTCCCCGGTCTGTCGCCTGAAGCCGACGAGCGGTTCTTCTACAAACTGATGGAACTGCAGGTAAACGTGCGTTTAGGAGTATCGACCGATCTGTCACAATTCCCCTCACTGCAATCGGGATTCGAGCAGTGTCTGCGCGATTTCACCGGCGGCTGCAGGGGGATTTATTACGACACCCCGTTTATCAAGGGCAACGACAGCATCGAGATCAACGGCCTGGTATGGATGGGTAGCCACGAGGAGATGATGGAACGCCTTGAGAAAAAGCTTGCCGAGGGCTTCCGCTGCATCAAACTGAAGATCGGAGCCATAGACTGGAAAAACGAGGTTGACATGATCGAGGCCATACGCAGCCGTTACGACAGCTCTCAGGTAGAGATACGCGTGGATGCCAACGGAGCGTTCACCATGGACAACGCCCTGCCCCGCCTCAAACGCTTAGCCGACCTGCAGGTACACAGCATCGAGCAGCCCATCAAGGCCGGACAGCCGGCGCTGATGCAGTTTCTGTGTCAGGTATCGCCTTTGCCAATCGCTCTGGACGAGGAGCTGATAGGCAAATTCACGGTCGAAGAAAAGGCCGCCACACTTGACGCCATCCATCCGCAGTATATCGTGATAAAGCCTACACTTACAGGCGGATTCTCCGGCGCACAGGAGTGGATAGACCTGGCACGCGAGCGCAACATCGGATGGTGGATCACGTCATCGCTTGAATCCAATATAGGACTCAACGCCCTGGCTCAATGGGTGGCGTCGCTCAACACCACGATGCCGCAGGGACTGGGCACGGGCGCTCTGTTCACCAACAACCTGGACGCACCCATCTATCTTGACGGCGACCGCCTGAAATACAATCCCGGTCTGACCCTGAACCGCGAGCAGATCGACGCGCTCGACTGGAGAGAATGACCTGGCCGGAATTTCAAGCCGAATGGACCGGGCCGGAGACTGACATCGTATGCCACACTTCAGGCTCCACAGGCGCGCCTAAGGAGATACGCCTCCCGAAAGAACAGGTATCCGCAAGCGCACGGCGCACACTGCAGTTTTTCAACCTTGACTCACACTCGCATTTCCATTCATGTCTCGCACCCGACTATATCGGAGGCAAGATGATGATGGTGCGCGCGCTGGAGTGCGGCGGCTCGTTCACATGGGAACATCCAAGCAATCGCCCTCTGTCAGACTATACGGGAGACCAAATCGACCTTCTCTGCGTGGTGCCGTCGCAGATGCGCCACATCTTGCAGAACATAGACACATTGCCCGAATTGGGTGCCATTCTGATAGGCGGCTCCCCTATTCCCGACGACCTGCGCATACAGATAGCCCAATCACGGTTGCAATGCTGGGAGACATACGGCATGACGGAAACTGCCTCGCACGTGGCCATACGCCGCGTCTCGGAGCCTCAGCAGCCCTTCGAGCCATTACCCGGTATCAAACTCTTGCAGAATGATTCCGGCTGCCTTGAAATCGAAATACCCGGTTGGCAACGTTTCATCACCAACGATGTGGTGAAGATGGATTCGGAAAGTAGATTCAGCATATTGGGACGCGCCGACAACGTCATAATCACCGGCGGACTGAAAGTGCATCCCGAGCAGGTGGAAGCCACACTCCGGCCTCATCTGACGTTCGACTTCATGATTACATCCGAGCCCGACGACAAATGGGGCGAACGTGTGGTAATGCTTGCCGACCGAAGTGAGTCACCCCTATGCGCAACCCCGGACGATGAAAGCGTCATAGCCATCTGCAAATCGGTCTTAATGCCCTTCCAGGTCCCCAAAGCAATCAAAGAGGGCATTGTGCCCCGCACCGCCAACGGAAAGTTGGCGCGACGACAAAAATAAATATCGCAATCCCGATACAATCCCGATACAATCCCGGTACAATCCCGATACAATCTCGATACAATCCGGTACAGTTTCGGCACAATTTCGGCTCATAAGGCTTTTTTGTCGGTTTTTTTACCAATATTTGCACAAGTTAGTATTTTTCCTTAATTTTGTGTTTAAGAACATTTTTTTTAAAACATAATGATCAAGAAAAGTACTCTTGAACGGATCATAGGCGACGATCTTTCAGAATTATGGGCGACACTGACAGCAGATGAAAAGAGACTTATTACCGACAACTTCAAATACGAGCGGTATAAGAAAAACCAGATCATATACGCGGAGTCGGAAACGCCCGAGAATCTTTATTGCCTTCTGGAAGGGAAAGTGAAGCTGTTCAAGAGCGGCTATGGCGACCGTGTGCAGATACTGCGTCTGTACCGTCCGGTCCAGTACTTCGGCTATCGCGCATATTTCGCGCAGGAGCCTTACGTATCGTCGGCCGCCGCTTTCGAGCCATCGGTGTTGGGCATCATCCCCATGAAGGTGGTGGAGGAGATAATCCGAAACAATACCGTGGCCGCAATGTTCTTTATCCATGAGCTGTCGTGCAACTTAGGCGGTTCGGACACCAAGATAATCAATCTGACACAGAAACATATCCGCGGCCGTCTGGCCGATGCGCTGCTGCTGCTGGCCGATAATTACGGATATGAGGACGACGACCAGACTCTGAAGATATACATGAGCCGCGAAGACCTGGCCAACCTGTCGAACATGACCACCAGCAATGCCATCCGTACCCTCTCCACGTTCATGAACGAGAAGCTGATTCTTGTGGACGGTCGCCGCATACGCATCATGAACGAACCCCAGCTCCGCAAAATCTCAAAATTCGGATAAACGGGTAAGGTCCTTAAGATCCTTAGGGTCTCTAAGGTCAAAAGAGGCTGTGTCGTAATTAA
>DESI01000014.1 GCA_002361235.1 Porphyromonadaceae bacterium UBA3318
GTTTAGCGGACAGTAATAATTTTTAGTTTGATTTTTGATGCCTCGGAGAGGCTGTTTCTCAATAACCCCACGATGGCTGGAGGGCGCGTAGCGTCCCGACTGCCTTCGTGGGGTAAAACAGATGTCACACAGCTTGGTCGGAGACCATGCCGCTCGACTTAAGATTCAGTCGCGCCGGGGCAGTACAGAAACATGGTCTCCGACCAAACTGTGCTATGCCATAGCTACCCCACGAAGGGCGGTGTCAGCTGTCGCTGTCGCCGCCCATCGTGGGGTTATCAAGAAACAGCCTCTCCGAGGCATCACGACTTGGAGAGACGGTTCAGCAGGAGGTTGGTGAATTCGTAGTTTTTGATGCCCCATTTCGGCGATATCACCATGGCGGGAGGCGCCTGGGCGAGAAAGCGTTCGATACAGATGTGTCTCGGCACGGCCTCAACGATACGGACGCACAGGGTAAGGTAATCCTCGAGGGAATAGCCGGTTACAGCAACTTCGCCCGATTCAGTCATGGCGGCGAGGGGAGTATCCTTCAGCACCTGAAGCTGGTGCATCTTGAGCGAGCCTATGGGCAAATCGCAGGTTCGCCGCACGGTGTCAAGGATCATTTCGTCCGTTTCGCCGGGAAGGCCTGCTATGAGATGAACGCCGACGTGGAGTCCGGCATCGGCGCAGTTACGGATAGCCCGGATGGCGGTTGCGGCATCATGGCCACGGTTTATCAGTCTTAAGATATTATCATGCAGACTTTCCACGCCTATTTCCACAAAGACAGGCAGACTGCGGCCATATTCCTTCAGGATTTCAATCACTTCAGGGCCGAGACAATCAGGACGGGCACCGACTACTATTCCGCAGATGCCGTCAACGCTTACAGCATCTGCCAAATCTTGCTTCAGACCTTCGCCGTATGTACTGGAAAATGACTGAAAATAGGCAATATATCGCATTTCGGGATATTTCCGGGCGAAAAACCGCTTTCCGTCCCGCAGCTGTTCCGCTACCGAGCCGCCGCTGAAGCAATATCCCGGCGTGAACGACCTGTTGTTGCAGTAAATGCAGCCGCCGGTGCTGAGAGTGCCGTCGCGGTTGGGACAGGAGCGCGAGGTATTGACCGACAGCTTCTGCACCTTGAAGTCGGGGAATATTTCTGCTATATATTCGGAATAATCCTTATAGAACGGATTCATCTCATGCGGACAAGATCGGCGATGACGAGCCACGCCAATGCCTCGACGACAGGCACGGCCCTGATTGCCACGCAGGGGTCATGACGCCCTTTGGGCGGGATGACGCAGGGTTTGCCGTCGGGCGTGACTCCGGGACGGGGCTGCATTATCGATGAGGTGGGTTTGAAAAATACCGAGAATTCCACGGGCATTCCGTTGGAGATACCGCCGAGTACGCCGCCGGAGTAATTGGACCGGAACGTACCGTCCGGATTCATCACGT
The DNA here is from genome assembly GCA_002361235.1 of Porphyromonadaceae bacterium UBA3318. Lineage (GTDB taxonomy): Bacteria > Bacteroidota > Bacteroidia > Bacteroidales > Muribaculaceae > Lepagella. The sequence goes on from DESI01000014.1 coordinate 1,453, forward strand.
CCATGACCTCGCTGCCGAACATGGATGCCATTCCTGCGCCGAATCCGATGTCGAATCCTTTCGCCGCCGGGATGCTCATCATGGCGTAACCTAAGCGGGCGTGCAGTTTGTCGAACACAGGCTCTCCGATTCCTACGGGGAGTCCGTTGATTACGCCATGCACTATGCCGCCGGTACTGTCTCCTTTCTGCATCGCCTCCTCGACGGAATTGCATTCCTCGAAGTAAGCGGACACCTCGATGCCCATTGTCTTGAGCCATTCGCGGCACAATGCGCCGGCCACGACCCAGTTCACCGTCTCGCGGGCACTGGCGCGGCCACCGCCGGCAAACTCGTGGATACCGTATTTTTTGTAGTAGGTGTAGTCGGCATGGTTGGGACGGAACACTTCCTGATAATCCTGGCTGCGCGTGTCTGTGTTGCGGATTATGAACCCGATAGGAGATCCGAGTGTGAGTCCGTCGCGGCTGATGCCGCTCAGCAGTTCCACGCGGTCGCTTTCGCGGCGTGGCGAGGTATGGGGATCCACGCCCGGACGGCGACGGTCCACGAACGCCTGCACCGACTCGGGGTCTATCTTAACCCGCGAGGGGAGTCCGTCAAGGACTCCCCCCATAGCGGGCCCGTGGCTTTCGCCAAAGGTCGTGATTCGTACTATATTGCCGAACGAATTCATATTACTTGTCCATAGTGACGAGCAGCTCCTCGTTGGTGCGTGTTATTTCCATGCGCTTCTTGATGAATTCCATGGCTTCGATGGAATTCATGTCGCTGAGGTAGTTGCGCAGGATCCACATTCGGTTCAGGGTCTCCTGCGGGAGCAGCAGGTCGTCGCGGCGTGTGGAACTTGCGGTGATGTCCACGGCGGGGAAGATGCGCTTGTTCGATAGCTTGCGGTCCAGCTGCAACTCCATGTTGCCGGTGCCCTTGAATTCCTCGAAGATCACCTCGTCCATCTTGCTGGAAGTCTCGGTCAGAGCGGTGGCGATGATGGTGAGCGAGCCGCCGTTCTCTATGTTACGGGCCGCGCCGAAGAAGCGTTTGGGACGCTGCAATGCGTTGGCGTCGACACCACCGGAGAGGATCTTGCCGCTGGCGGGCGACACAGTGTTGTAGGCGCGTGCCAGTCGGGTGATGGAGTCGAGCATTATCACTACGTCGTGTCCGCATTCCACCAGGCGCTTTGCCTTTTCAAGCACCAGCCCGGCTATCTTGACGTGACGTTCGGCGGGCTCGTCGAATGTAGAGGCTATCACCTCGGCGTTGACGCTGCGCGACATGTCGGTAACCTCCTCGGGACGTTCGTCAATGAGGAGCATGATGATGTATGTGTCGGGGTGGTTTTCGGCTATGGAGTTGGCTATGTCCTTTAGCAGGATTGTCTTACCGGTCTTGGGAGGAGCCACGATAAGTGCGCGCTGGCCTTTGCCGATAGGAGCGAACATGTCTACCACGCGTGTGGAGATGTTCTGCTGTGTGGAGCGTGTCAGCGTGAATTTCTCGTCCGGGAACAGGGGAGTGAGATGTTCGAACGCCTCTCGGTCCTTTACATCCTCGGGATTGAGGCCGTTGACCGACTGGATTTCGCAGAGAGGGAAATATTTTTCGCCGATGCGGGGGGGACGGATGGTGCCCTGCACCACGTCGCCGGTCTTGAGGCCGTATGTGCGTATCTGCTGCTGGGTGACATATACGTCGTCGGGACTGCCCAGGTAGTTGTAGTCGCTGGAACGGAGGAATCCGTATCCGTCGGGCATTACTTCGAGAAGACCGTATGTGGAGACGATGCCGGCTAAGTCGTATTGATGCGGAGTCTGCTGCATCTGGCGTTCCATCTGGCGCTGTTGCTGACGCTGTTTCTTGGAAAGCTTCTGATTTTTCTTGTTGTTCTGCTGCTGGGGAGCCTGAACCTGCGGCTCGGAGATTATGACCGGACCGGCAGGCATCTGACGCGGTTCGTCCATGTATGGTTGCTGCTGCTGTTGCGGCTGGTTCTGCTGATTCTGCTGGCTGTGCGGGGTGAAGGTGCGGCCTTTTGCACCTCCGAAGAAAGCGCCCAGGCCGCTGCTTGCGGAATCCTTGAAGAGAGTGCCTTTCTTTTTGGGCTGAGCGTTGGCGGATTCCTGCTGCGTAGCCTGTTCGTGAGCGGGCTGAACGTCGGTCTGCGGTTCGGCGGCGCCTTCAGGCTGCGATTCCGCCTCCGGGCGAGGCCGGGTCTCGTCGAAAAGGGCAGGGGCGGCTTCCGCGGCTGCGTAGCTTGCCGGAATTGAACCGGCCTGCGGTTGCGCCTGGGTCTCGGGGACTGCGGCTTTGGGCTTGCGGCCGCGCTTCTTGGGCGCGGGAGCCTCGGGGGTCTCGGCGGTCGCTTCGGGTGCGACTGCAGGCGATACTTCCTCGGCGGCTGCCTTTGGCTTGCGGCCACGCTTTTTGGGAGCGGTGGAGTCCGGGGCTTCTGCGCCGTCCTGAACGGAACCGGCTTGCGATGGTGCCTCGGCTGAAGCCTGTGCCTTGGGCTTGCGGCCTCGCTTCGGCTTCATCTTGGCGACCTCGGCACGGGCCGTTTCTATAGACGCATTGTCTATGATGTAGTATGCCAGTTCCTGCTTGTCCGCATTCTCGGCCTTTTTCATTCCCATCGATTCGGCAAGCTCGCGCAGCGGAGCCTCCTCCATCGACATAAGTTCTTCAAAACTTTGCATATTTCTTTATGTAGTGCAAACTTGTAATCTTTCGATATGCGGAACGCCTTGATCACAGGAGTTTCCGCGTTCGGAATTATCTTGCATTCCATTTCGGCACAATAATCCGAAACTGCAATAATAAATTACAAAATGAGTATAATCCGAAAACCGAATCAGATAGATTCGCTGAATTTTAAATGTAAATAAAAGTGGGTGATGAGATTCCTAATGTGGAAATATCCAACCCGTTACTACCTGTATAACACATAACGAGGGCTGAAATACGATGCAAAAGTATAATTTTTTTTTGAATTGTGCAAAAAAAATTATTTTATGGCCATGCATTCCATTTCCACGAGCCATCCGGGACGGCATACGGGGGCGTTCAGGATAATGCAGGGTATGTCTGAAAATCTTTCCTTAAACATGGCGTTCACCACCGAATAATCGGATGCGTCGCGCAGATACACCAGAATCTGCCCTACATCCGCCCAGCCGAACGAAGCGGCGTCAAGAAGTGCACCTACGTTCTCCCACATCCGTTCCGTCTGACGGCGTACGTCGCCGGGCCATAATATCTGTCCCTTGCTGTCGATGCTGGCCGTGCCGGAAACGAACAGATGGCGCCGGTCGGCATAGTCGATGCTGGTGGCCCGTTCGAAAGCCACGCCATATTCGTGTGTGGGATTTAGATGGTCAAGGGCGTTTATCTGCCGCATGTCCCCGTCCTTGAGCCCTAACACGGAATAGGAGTCGTATGTCACGGCGACTTTGCAGTCGGCCTGTCTCCCCTGGATTCCGGTGCTGGCTATGAATCGTGTGGACGTAGTGAGTCCCTGCTCGTCGAAGGCCTCGTTACGGCCCCGCACCACCTCGGCGTAATCCAGGTCGATGTCGCGCACGAACAGCCATGTGCGGACACAGTTTTTCAGAAGGCTTCCCCCGCGATGCTCCAGTGCCTTGCCTGTTTCGCTCAGCATATCATGGATGGCGGTGCGGGGATCGAGGCCGGGACGTGTCCGGCTCGCCTCGAATATGTGCGTGTGGCCGAAAGCCTCCACCACATATCTGCCGTCCCGGTCACGCCGAGACACGGCATCCTCTATCATCCACACCCATAACGCGACTTTGGAGCCGTCCAGGGGAGGTTGCTCAACGATGGACGTGGCGCACTCCTCCATGTCGGGCAATGAAGCCTGTCGGTTGGCCGAGTCGCTGAGAAACCAGCGCCGGAACACCGGGCACATCCTGTCACTCATAGTCTCTTTAAGTTCGGCATATTGTCTTTCAATTTGCGCAAGCTGCTGTTCGAACCCGAGGGTGGTATCATTTACCGTGATTATGCTGTGGGCCTCGTTCTTTCCGCCGGAAGCCTTTGTTATCCTGGTGGTAATCATGGTGTTTTATTTGTGCAGGGCCGTGGCTACGTCTGCGGGACTGAACGAAACGGGACGCTTGCCTAAGTCGGGGACATTGAAGGATTTAAGATTGTCGTCGTAGAACGACGGCGATTTCTGCGGCAGCAGGAATGGTTTCGACACCTTGCCGTCGGCCGAGACATGGGCGAAGTAGGGTTTGCCGTACAGGCCGTCGTCCCGTTTGCTGGCGAACACGAACCATCTTCCCGACGACGACCAGCTGTGGTATGTGTCGCTCATCGGGCTGTTGACGATGTCGAGAGTATCTATTTTGCCGTTAGTCAGGTCGATCATCTGCAGGTCGGACTCGCGATGCCATATCGGGAATGTGCCGTATGCCGCAGCGGTATAAAGAAGGTGCTTGCCATCGGGTGAAACGCGCGGATGGCTTACGCTCAGTTTCCGGCGGATTCCGGCTACCACCGTATCGACTGTCGATGCGAAAGTGCCCTTTGCGGGGTCAAACCCGATGCGGCACAGGCTGTAGCTTACGCTGTCCACGGCCGTGGGACGCGCGGGCATGCCGGCCACGCAGTAATAGATGCTCTTTCCGTCGGCGCCGAATGTGGGGAATGTCTCGAGACGTGTGGAATCGGCCAGCAGCGGCGAGCGCAACACCTTGTCATTGCGGATGTCGTAGACATATACGTCCGATTTGGTGTCGAACACTTCCAGACGTTTGCCGGGCCGTGAATGGAATGCGGGGATTATGACGTTGGTGGAAAACGTCAGGTAGCGGCCCGAAGGATCGAATTGCGCGTACACCGGGCCGGAAACCATGTCTGAGGTCTTGAAATCAAGAAGACGCAGTTTGCCGTGGTCGTTCAGCACCATGCCGCCACCTTCGCCGCGGACATACAGAAAGGAGAGTTCGCCGTCTGACGGTGAATGCGTGTGGCAGTTCATACAGCGGTTGCCCGCGTTGTTGTAGTCGCACAGCACCCGTTCGGAAAAATCCTCGATGTTCCGCTCCATGATGCTGAGGCGCGAGAAGACCTCGTAATCAGGCTCTATGAGGCGGTATGTCAGGTAGGGGTCGATTTTGTCTTTGGATACGTTTATATTGAAAGGCCTGTACTTTATCCAGCCTGTTTCGGTCAGGGCGCTGACGGTTACGGTCACGGTCGCGCCCTGCGCATGGTCCATGAGGCGCTTCCAGTCCTTAAGGTCGAAGATGGCCTCGTTGCCTTTTCTATGGGACTTGATGCTGAAGCCGCGGGCTTCAGCCACGGTGTAGATGGCGCGCACTGTCGGGCCGGAGTGGACGGTATGGTTGGCACGGCAGCTGTCAAGGAGCATGAAGTTGAGGGGCGCGATGTTGCACGGCACGGTAACGTCGATATAGTCGGGGTAGATAGGAGGATGGGCGGAGATGGCGCGCTCGTCATGGGGGGAGGGAGTGCATGAGGGGAGAGTGCATGGCGCGGCCATGCACCACAGTAAGGCCGTGAGTATGTATATGGGGTTCTTTATGTTCATGTTCGGTTATGGCTGATGTTGTGTGTCGAAATAGTACCAGTAGGTGTCGCTGAACGACGGGTCGCCGCGCCGGTTGCCGTAGATGTTGAACTGACTTATTAGCTCCGGCAAGGAGATGTAGCGCTGCCAGTCTTCCTCCGGGGCGTCGGTACCCGCTAAGTATATCATCAGCGCTTCCTGATACAGCCTCTTGTGGCGGGGATGTCCCTTGGTCATGCAGTAGGCGTCGTAATCCATCTTGAAGGTATCCATGTCCTTCAGCAGCAGGTCGGTGCAGAGAAGGTAATCCAGGGCGACGGTGTTGTCGGGGTTGGATTCCAGCAGTTCAAGCAGAATGTTGCGGCAGTTGTCGCCGATGCGTATGTTGTCCTTTGTGTTGGACCGGGCGCGGCGGCGTTCTATGTCCGCTTCGGTCTGCGGGTTCATGCGTCCCGGCGTGTGGTCTGCACTCCAATCTGCGTATGCGTGGGTCTTGCTCAGGATGTTCAGGTATTTGCGGGCCGCGAGTGTATCGCCGCTCACCAGGTTTATCTCGGCCAGACGGCGTATCATGCGCACGTTGCGGTTGCGGGGCGAGAACACGTTTCGCATCATGGCGGCGCGTTCGGCGTATGTCATGTCGCCTAACTCATAATAGAGATCGTTCATCATGTTGATGATGGAAAGCGGAGACTTGTCGCTGATGGTGGTAAGGGTTCCGAGGCTCTTGACCGGGAATTTCAGCAGATTGTCGGGCAGGGAATCCTGCAAGGCGGATGCGAGGTAATAGTGGAACGCGGTGTAATCGTCCGGTTCGTCGACGGCGAGAGCGCGTCGTTTCACATCGTCATAGTCGCGAAGCCATAGGGCATCGGCGATGGCGAGCCGTTCCTCATATTTCGTTTCGGGCATGGAGGGCCGGACAAGGCCGGGATATAACAAAGCCTTGGAATATGGCAATGCGTAGTGTGCGCACAACACCGCCGGTGTGGCAAACGCCAATGTTACAGCTGCGCCGGCACCAATCCAACCGTATCGGCGCTGACCTTTGCCGCGGTATCTCTTAATCAAAAGCAGCGACATGGCCACGGCGGTGAGCAACGCTCCGAATCCGAACATCCAGTATGCCAATATCACCGATAGCGGCGAAAGGTCGATGACATGGCCTTTGCCGTAATTTATCCACAGACGGGACAAGCCCAAGACCAGGCCCCCGGCCACGCAGATGAAGAACGCCAGTGTGGTGGTAGCCGGCATGGAGCAGCCCACCATCAGGATGGCGAACAGAACGGTGCCGATCAGCGCTGGCACTCGGGGCAGCAAGCGGAACAGTATGAGGGCGAAACAGGCGGTGCAGCACGTCACGGCAAGCGACAGGATGCCGGCACCCCACGCGGTATTTACATAAAACTGCGTCAGCCAGTCGCCGGTCATGCAGCCGAGCCATGCCGGATTGTCAAAGTATGCGGACAGCCAGTGGGGCGCGTTGAGAAATATCTGGTTCTGTTCCTGCCACAGGAGGTGCGACGGATAGGCCGTCCCGTAGAATATGGCGAGGAGTATGCAGAGCAGCGCGAGTCCGCAGGCCGTCAGTGCCTTGCATGACAGCCCCGGATTGTGGATTTTCTGAATAGCTCCGGCTTTGCGTGTGTTGCGTGACATCCTTAAATGCTATTTTGTTCCGACAGGCACTCTTTCGTCCGACAGGATTGCGTTGACGGCCTCGCGACTGTCGAATTCAACCTTGGATTTGGTGAAATCGGGAGTGTTGAATGAGAACAGTGACTGCCTGTAATATTCCAGCGGGTTTTTCTGAGGCAGAAGGAAAGGTTTGGTGAAACGGCCGTTGTCGTCCATACCCGCAAGGTAAAGGTGGGAGTAGAGACCATCGTGACGACGTGACGTAAACACTATCCACCTGCTGTTGTCGCTCCAGTTGTGGAAACTGTCGGCGTCCGTGCTGTTGATTTCGTCGGCGGGGCGAGCCTTACCGGTGGCCAGGCTTAGAAGCCATTGGTCTGACTCCTTGTGCCAGATGCTGAAGTAGCCGTAGTCGCAAAGGGTGAACAGGATATACTTGCCGTCATACGATGGACGGGGCCATGTCACGCTCTTGCCGATGGCCGAGGCGTTGAAAAGGGTATCGACGCGGTCGCCGAAACGGCCTGTGGTCTCGTCGAAGGCGATGCGGCACAGATTGTATTTCTGGTCTTTGTGTCCGAGGGGATAATTCTGTTGGCGGGCCGTGGTGAAGTAGAGCCATTTGCCGTCGGGCGAGAAGGAAGGAGTGTTCTCCGACCACTCCTTGGTGCGGAGCAAAGTGTCGAGCAGCAGCCGGTTTTCCTTGGTGTCGTAGACGAACACGTCGGACGACATGTCGAACACCTCCAGGCGTTTAGGTCCGGAGATGTGGAAGCCCTGCCGGGTCTGGTTGGTCGAGAATGCGCAGTACCGGCCTTTCGGATGCCAGTAGGGATATACCATCGAGCCGCCGATGTCGTCGTTCTTGGCGTTAAGCCATGTGCATTTGCCGTCTTTGTAAATCAAGGTGGCGCCGTGCTCGCCGCGCACATGAAACACATACTCCTTGGGATTCGTGCGGTTCGGCGTGTGGCAGTTGTAGCACTGGCCGTCGGTCATGGTGTTCTCGATGATGGGGAATTCGTCGAAGTTGCCGAGGTCGCGCTGGTATATGCCCATTTTGCTGTAGACTTCGTAACCGGGTGCGATGCGGCGGTAGGTCAGGCCCCACTGGTCCAGGGGATTCGGGCTGACGTGGATTTTGAAGTCATTGTATTGCACCCAGTTTCCGTCAATCCTGGCGCATACCGTCACGGTCAGGTCCTTGCCACGGTTGGCTTGGGTAAGTTTGTGCCATTTTTCTGTATCGAAGTCGGCGTACTTGCCGTTGGCGTGCAGTTCCCGGCCGTCGGCACCCCTGACCGCCACGTCCACGCGCTGCACGTTGCCTTTTTCCGGCACTACCGCGAAATTGAGGGGCGCGATTCCGACGGGAACAGTCACGCCGACGTAGTCGGGGAAGATGGGAGGCGGCGTGGCCGCTTTTTGGACATTATCAGGTCTGCTTCCGCATCCCCACAGTAAGAAAGGAAGCATAAGCAGGAGGATTCTATAACTCATTTCGGTCTTGCCGAGACGGCTGGATTTTATCATGGATACAGATTATTCTTCAGATAACAGATAATAGAAAAGCGAGCGGCGGTAAGGCTCGATCAGGTCCGGATTCTTGCCGGTCCATGCGGATGCGAATCCGCGGAGCTGGTTTACCACTGACTCGGGAACCGCGCCCTGCGGAATCTGCCGGCCGTTCTTCATCGAGATGAAGGCGAGAGCCTGTTGTGCCAGCAGCGGATTGTAGCGCGGATCGGCTTCGGCCACGACCCCCATGTATTGCGCGAATTTATTCAGGTCGCGTTGCAGCAGGGGGTACAAGATCAGATACTGCTTTGCCGGGGTGTTCGTCGGGTCTTTCAGAAACAGCTGGCCAAGGGTCTTGTCGAGTTCTCCCTCGCTGAACATATAGTCTTCGTCGATCATACGTTTTCTGAGGGTGCCGTAGAGAGGATGGTTCTCCACATTCTTAGGATTGCGGATCAGTTCGAGGTTGCGCTGCGCCCATTTATAGTAGAACAGGGTGTTGCTGAGCAACGTCAGGTATTTTTCGGCCAATGTGTAGTCGCCTCGGATTATGGCTGTCTCGGCGAGTCTGCGGATGGCGCGGCTGCTCTTGTTGTAGTTGGGAATGGCCTCCATACCCTCGAAGTAGAAACGCTGCGCGCTGTTGACGAGGCCGAGCTGGAAGAATATCTCGCCGGTGTTCCATGAGGAGAGAGTCTCCTTTAGGAAGGGCGGAATCAGCCCCTCAGGGCCATGCTGGGGATAATTGAAGGCTATGGCGTCGAGCCGGACGGTCATGGCGGCGGCAAGGTTTGTGGCGCTGACGCTGAGGGGCAGGTTAGGTTCGTGTGCGTCGGAATATCGAAGAATCCCTTCCCAGTCGTTGGCGCGCACCATATAGTCGTAGTCTATGAGACGGTAGGTGGCCGTGTCGTATGATCTGGAATAGAGTGCGACGAGTGCTATCAGTTCGATTCCGACTAAGGCTGGAACTGTTATTTTTTGTGGCAGGCGCGCCATTGCGATAGCCATGACGGGAACAATGATGCAAAGAGCTGCCACTATGATTTCGCCGGGATAGAAACTGTCGGGCAGCATCATGTAGCCGATACCTGTAAGCTGACAGGTCACCGGGTAGGGGAGGATAAACGACCATATCCATACGTTGGCGGCGAGCCAAAGAAGGGATATAATAGCAAATAAGGCCTTATGTGTGGCGGAATGCTCCGCGTTCTTGCAGCAGGAGGCTATTGCGAGGAGAGTGAAGATTATTGTGGCGGGACCGCACAGCCAGTAAAGCAGCGGGGTGAACACGGCCATCAGTATGTATTCCTTTACGGCTTGCTGTTTTGCTGTCGCGTTGCCGGCGTCAATACGGAGGTTAAGACAGGAAGCCCACATTACGGCGGTGATGGCGACTGTGAAATTCATGGTGACATCGGGATTGCCGAGGAACAGCAGCAGGGCAATCAACGGCAGGAACGCGAGTGCGAGCGCCGTGTATGTCCGCATCTGAGGTGCAGACTTTCGGACAGCCTTGTAACAGGACAACAGGAACAGAGTCAGCATACCGGACATGACGGCCGCCCCGATCCAGTAGTTGTTGAAGAACTGTGTCAGGAACTCGCCGATATATGTGGCCATACCACCGGGGCGGGGCATCAGGCTCAGAAAGTATGCGGCGGTGGTCTGGAACAGTTGCAGCTGCTCCCGGTAGCCGAGGGCGCCTCGGTATGGCACGGCCCAGAACCAGTACAGTACAGCCGCCACTGCGATGAATATGGCTGTCAGTATGTATTTAGCAGACGTGTGTGTTTTCTTGTCGCCGGTATATTTGATTTCCGCCATGATGTCAGGTCAGTATTTTTGTACAAAGATACCGAAATTCCGCAAGATATGCAAATCGGGTCAGTAGAACGGTAGTAGTGCGGGCTGTCCGAGCCGCGCGAGTATTTTAGACAGTAGAACAGTAGAACGGATAGTGGCGCGGGCTGTCCGAGCCGCGCGAGTATTTTAGACAGTAGAACAGTAGAACGGATAGTGGCGTGGGCTGTCCGAGCCGCGCGAGTAT
>DESI01000046.1 GCA_002361235.1 Porphyromonadaceae bacterium UBA3318
GATTACTTTTTCAGTGCCCTGCCGGAAACCGACTGCTTTTTGTAATAAACACACTTTAAATCAGCGACAAATTATCTTGCTCGTGCTGTTGCCGGATTTCACTATGTAGGTGCCGGCAGCCGGCAGGAGGATAGTTCCGTGTCCCTTCACCACGAGGCGTCCCATCAGGTCATAGGCGTTGATGACGGCATCATCGGCGGTTCCCACCATGCGGCCTATGACCTGCAACGCTAAAGGGCGTTCTACACTCGTTACTGAGGTGGGAGTGGAATACTTGTTACGCTCGAAGAAATCCATGTACCGGTCGCTCCAGTCGGGTGCGGTGGCATGTCCTGACAACGGGTTGACAAGGTATTCCTTATTCGTGACGGTCAGAAGGTTGAAGGGTGCGAATCCCACACGGGCCGGGTCGGTGGTGTCCTGAAGCGAGAGGTTGGTAGTGACGGGACACGTGACCATGGGTGCGAAATTCTTGACGTCGAAGTACGAGAGGCGTTTGAACATGTCGGCCTCCGAGATGCCGTTCTGTTCGGCCAGCGGCAATATCTGGTTTGCGGGCCATGCGGCTACCTTGAAGTCCACGGGGAAGTCGGCGTGTCCGGTGATGCCGGGAGCAGCCGCGCGAATCCTGTCGTTGGCAAGTGCGGCCGCAACGTAGGTGAACGCGCCGCCCTGGCTGCCGCCTTCGCAAAATATGTTCTTCTTGTCCACCTTCGAACGGCTCTCGACGAAGTCCACGGCACGGACGCAATCCAGATAGGCGCCGTAATAGTAATGCTTGTGCTTGTAGTCGTCGTCCGCAAGTCCGTAGGTGTAGTAGCTCATGCCGTTCTGCGTGTATATGTTGCGGTCCTTGTGCGGATCGCGGTTGTTGAGCATCTGGCCGCGTACTGACAGCACGAACTCGCACCATTCGGGGTTGGAGTCGCCGCTCATGCACCAGGGTGTCGAGGTGCCTCCGTCAGTGCCCTGGAAATGGATCAGACAGGGATATGTGCCTTCGGCCACCGGTTCGGCGTAATAGCCTGAAATAATTACCGGCTCTCCTCCGGGTACGTCCGGAGTGGATTTCATTTCCACGTACCATACCTTGCGTGTCGACGTGGACTTTCCTTCCACTTCGTTCACCAGTGTAAATTCAGGCGCGACATTACTGAGGTCGTTGAGAGCCTTGGACCAGAATTCCTCAAAGTCAGGCTCCGCGTCGTAGGTAACTTCGATTTGCGTGGGCTTTGAACCGATGTTGTACGTTCCGGCTGCCGCGCCGTTCACATCCAAGGTCAGGCTGTAGAATCCCGGATCGAGATCTCCCAATTCCACCTCTGCGTTCACGAGACTGCGGGCCGGCATGGCCACTTCCTTTGACACGGTTTTTACAGGCGTGGTCTTGTCAAGATCGGAATAGAGTGTTGCGGTGACTGTCACGTCGTAATCGTGGGCCTCCAGACTCTGAATCTCGACCGATCCGACGGCATTCTCGCCGTTTTCCCAAGCCTTGACGCACGATGTGTCCATCATGTGTTGGGTACGCAACGTCTGCGAGGCGTCTATCAGCTGCACTTTTTCCAGAGTGTAATAGCAACCGGTGACTCTCAGACCATTTTGCTTTACTAAAGCCACCATAGCCTCATCGAATGTGATGTCGGCAGACGATGCACCTTTCAGCTGTGTATTGCTTACGGGGTCGAACTGCGTGTAGTTGGCCTGAAGTCTCAGCTGTGCGTTGTCGGCAACGTCGCTCATGCTAACGCGCACCACAGAGCCGGCCTTCATATCGGCGAATTTGGATTTGTCGATAAGAACACTGTTTTTATCGGCGGCAGCCCAGGAAATATGCTCCGAACCCTCCCATATAGTGCTGACGGCCTTTGACGGGTCTTTCAGTACAGTGGAAATCTCGGCGGTGCCGGTTATATCGACCGAAGCGAGAGTGAACGCGCATCCGTTGATTCTGCAACCGGATGTCTGCAACAGTTTGGCTTTGTCGGCATCTATCTCGAATTCAACGCTATATGGCGCGTCGAATGTCTTTTCCGAATCATAGAGAGGAGTGGCCGGCCAGATGTCCTTGGCCGACGAGTCGGTCACCTTTAGCTGAGGCCAGGCGGTACGGTCTTCTGCAATCTGACTGATGCTTATCTTCAGCTTGTCTCCGGCCTTTACATACTTGAATCGGGAGGCGTCGAGTGTAAGGGCGCTCCACTGCACCGGAAATTCACCACGGAACAGGTTAGAGGTCAGTTCGATATATTCGGGCATACCCTCGATGGCCTGCCGGAACCACGCCATGTAGCTGTCATGCCAGTCTGAGGGTACGGAGTGAGCCTCGTTCTCGTTGACGACAAGCATGCGGTTCGGTACCTTCAGATTATTGTAGGGTGCCATGTTGGTGCGGACAGGACAGATGGGATCCTGCACACCGACAGCCTGGATTACGGGGCATTCGATGGCCGGAGCTAAGTTTTTGGTGTCGAAATAGCTGAGGAACCCATACATCTCGGCCTCGCTCATGTTTTTCTGCGAAGCCTGTGCCACAGCCACGGAACGGGGCCAACCGGCCACAGTGAAGTATGTCGGGAAGTCGCCCATGAAGGGTACGGCCGGAGCGATGGCCTTGAGACGTTTCTGCGGGTCGAGGGCGGCCGCGGCTATGGTAAACGCTCCTCCCTGGCTCTGACCCTGTGCGAAGATGGCCGACGGGTCTGTTTTGTCGCGCGAGGCGACAAAGTCAATGGCGCGGATGCAGTCCATATAGGCTCCGCGATAGTAATAGCTGTCCTTGTCTCCGAAATTGAAGGCAAACCAGTCGCCGTACGTGTTGGTGTATGGCTCGCGGTTGTTGATGCTCTGACCGCGTGTGGACAGAATCAGTTCCGCCCAGTCTCCTTCGTCGCCCGAGGGGCAGTACGGGTCAACAGGCTTGCCGTCGGGTCCGTATGCCGCGCTGTCATAACCCTGGTAGGTGATTACGACAGGATGCTTGCCATCGGCCACGGGCTCGGCATAATATCCGCGGATGGTGACGGGTTCACCGCTCAACCCGTCGGGAACGGACTGCATTTCCACAAGGTAAAGTTTACGCTTGCTGCCGCTCTTGTCGGGCAGTTCCGTGAGTTTATATTGAGGATCAATAGTTGCAAGCTGTTGGATGGCTGTATTCCAGAATTCGTTGAAATCGGCCTGCGCATCGGTGGCGGATTTGATTCCTTCGGGATTGCAGGCAATATTGAATGAATCCACGAGTCTGCCGCCAGCAATGACTGCAAGACGGTACATTCCCGGTTCAAGCGATCCTAATTCAAGTGTCACTTCGCCGGCGGCTCCCGATTCCACCACCGTAATCTGATCGATGTTGTCGCATGTCTCTCCGTTGTCACGGGTCAGGATGGCACTGACGGGAACGGTGAGTTTATTCGCTCCTAAATTCTGTAATTCAAGGGTAACGCAAGGCCGGCTTCCTTTGGGCCAGTGCTTGGTGGTGCCTTCGGCAAGCTGCGCCGTGAAAGCAGGCATCTTCGAAAGGTCCACGACATCGATGGACGCAAGCCGATAGCCGTTGCCGCTGACAATCAGGCCGGTGCTCTGCAATGATTCGAGCATGGACTGTGTCAGGGTATATTCATAGAAAGGCATGCCGACCGTTTTGATAGGTGCGTCGGCAAACGAGGCCCAGGACGAATCGACGATGCTGGCCTGTGCCCACGGACGCACGTCGGTCATACCGAAGCGCAGGACATCCCCTGCCTTTGCATCCTTAAAACAGTCGGAACCGATTACGGCCCAACCCTTGTTCGGTTCTTCCCAGCTGATGAAAGTGTCGCCTTCCCACACCCGGCTCACGGCGGAATCGAAGTCTCCCCCTTCACCGAGTTCCACTTCCTTCTGCACCGCTATTTTGGTAAGGGTGGCGTAGCATCCCTTTACAACGAGACCTTTGCCGTTTATTTCGGCATAGAGGTCTTCAGTGATGTCGAACGATTCCGTTCCGGCATTGTTTACTACGGTGTTTACTTTCGGTGTGAAGTCCGTCCAGTCTCGTTTCTGAAGGTAGACCTGAGGTGTGCCTGCAGAACCGTCCACATCCTTCACTGTCACCAGGAGCTTACAACCGGGTTCAATGGCGCTTACCTGGTCGGCTTCAAGTTGCACATAACCCGACCAGTTGCCCATGACTGCCTCGCCGGTCCACAGATTCGTGGTCACTTTTGTCGTGGCGCCGATTGCCGATAACAGCGTTCCCAGCACCATGACTGATAATAATAGAAATTTTTTCATTGGCTGTTAGATTGATTCTGCACAAATTTATAATGAGATTGCCGAATCCGACATGCACGGATGTTTCGCGGATATGCACGAATGTTTCATATACCCCTATGTGCGCAATAATGAACAATTTGTGTTCAATGAGTTGCATAATTCGATACAAAATCCGAAATTTGCGATATGAAACGTTTCGTACTCCTGATAGTGCTGTGTGTCGCATCCTTGATATGCCGGGCTTCCGACTGGCATGTCTGGGAAGGGAACGCCTCGCTGCCGAAAACGGACGTTTATGCGCTGGCCTTTGACGCGGACGGCCGTTTGCTGATAGGAACCGAACAAGGACTGTACGCGGCGGATGGCAAGGGTAAGATAATCGGCATCCCGCTGACAGACGGAGGGACAAGACAGCCTACCGTAAATCGTATAGAGATAAGGGACGGCCACATATATATCGGCACGTTGACGGGCACATATATGCTTGAAGGCAATTCGGCCACGCTGTGCGATACAATCATGGCGAGGGATTACATACAGAGCGATTTGCCCGCCTCGCTGCAGGATAAGATTGTAAAGGATGCCGCCGCGCTGAGTCATGGCTGGAAGGCATACGCCACCAACAGTGATGGAATCTATCTGTACCGCCGTTCTACGGGCAGTGTCATAAACATGCGGCGAAGGCTCGAAGATCCGGCTTCGATACCCGGCAATCATGTTTCATCGGTAGCATACGACCACCGTAGCGGCAGACTGTACGCGTCAATCTATCATTCCGGCATATATTTTACGGAGCCGGATTTATCGGCCATAGAGACTGTCAGGACGGGAATCGAGGAAAATATATCCTCGTTCGCAATCGACGGCAAAGGCCGGTTATGGACGGCATACGACGGTGCCGGGATTGCCGTTGGGCAGGATACGGTGCTTACTGACCTGCCAAGTCGCACTGTCACCAATCTGCTGCCGATGTCCGACGGCAATGTGCTTGCGGCAAGTTACGGCGGCGGGGTTTTTATGGTCGACACTTTATTGAGGGCGATGCCGGTTATCGGATTAGGTGCCGGAAGTCCTGCCTCGCGTTCTCGTGGAATGGCTGTTGACGCATTCGGAAAGTTATGGATAGCCACATTCTCTGACGGTGTGGTCAGGCATGACCTAAAGGCCGGGACATCGGATAAATTCAATATCTCTAATTCCGCGTTGAAAACGGATTATATCACCGATTTGTGTAAGTCACCGCGAGGGGACAGCATCTTTGTGGCGACCCATTACGGAGTATTCGCTTTTGATGCCCGGTCCGGATTATCAACGGAAATCCGGACACCGTTTGCCGGAAACGACCGAATTGCCGTTGACCAGCTTGCGTTCGATGGCAAGGGAAATCTGTATTTAGCCACGGCTCATGGACTCGCCGACCGTTACGGACGGTGTGTGGTCCTTGAAGGCACACCGCTGATTGCACTGAAGGGTGCCGGAGACGGCACTTTGTGGTGCAGTTCCGATTCGGCGGTGTATCATGTAGATGTCAGTTGTAATCCACCGCGTGTGGAGACGTTTGCGAATCTGGACGGCCTGAGATTCGGCAAATATGCCTTGTACGATACCGGCGACGGCACCGTATTGGCCGGAGCTTTCGGGGCTGTTGCGGTCATAAGTTCAGATCTGGCTGACGCTCCGAATAAAAAACCGGCAGATAATGGTTCATCAGTACTCGGATGGCGCATATTTATAATTGTCATCGTGGTATTGGCCATAGGATTGCTGTTATTCACTTTCCATAGACGAGTACGAAAGAAAAAGCAAATAGAAACCGTTGTGCCGCCCCAAATTGGGCAACAGGATTCGGTAATAGATGATAAAGGGCGTTCTACGGATGTAACGGTGATTGCGGAAGCAAGCAGTGAAGCTGATAATCACAATGACAGCGAAACGGATGCAGACCGCAGCTGGTTACAATCGATAGATTCGATAATAGATGCCAACATATCGGATGCGGATTTCAGTATCGAGGACCTGGGGCGTCACGCCGGCATGAGTCGCAGCAACCTGTACAAGCGCATCAAAGCCATTACAGGCTTATCCCCACTCGAGTATCTGCGCGACCGGCGGGTGGCCAGAGGCCGCGAGCTTCTCGCGCAAGCCACCGGCAAGCATATCAAACCGACGCTCAGCGAAATCGCCTATCAGGTCGGCATGTCCCCCCGCCAGTTCTCCAAATACCTCAGACAGTAGTGGCGCGGATTCTCCGAACCGCGCATAGCCCAACTAAATGCCTGATTGAGTATTTCATAAGGACTTTAAACATTAGCCGTGCGCGGCAGGGGACAGCCCACGCCACTATTCGCAATTAAAATTGAACAATTGTGTTAAATTATTTGTATTTGTAATGTAATTTGCATTAAATTTGCAGTACAAATACATATCTTTATGTCTCAAGCTACAATATCCATCCGTGTAGACCAAAAGCTGAAAAAGAATTTCGACACTCTTTGTGAAGCATTCGGTCTAAGTGCAACCGCCGCTTTCAATATTTTCATGAAAGCGGTAGTAAGGGAAAGGCGTATCCCCTTCGAGATCAAGGCTCCGAATATAGAGCCGGCACGTCAGAATGCCCTTAACGCTTTTCAAGCCATGCAACAAACCATAGCCGATTCAGGCATGCCTGAGATGACATTGGAAGAAATCAATGCAGAAATCAAAGCCGCAAGAGATGAACGGAAAAGGGAAGATCTATGCGGCCATTGATACAAATGTATTAGTATCATCTTTATTTTCCTCCGATGGAACTTCCAATCCATCGAAAGTGATAAACGCTGTGCTTAAAGGAATTATCACACCCCTATATAATTCTGAAATAATTGAAGAATACAGGGATGTGCTATCCCGTGCCAAATTCCGTTTCAGACCGGAACTTGTTGACAGTCTTGTGTCTGTATTTGTCGAATACGGCATCGACACGCCACGCACATCAGTTGAAAATGAGTATTTCCCGGATACTGATGATATTGTCTTTTATGAAGTTGCGATGAGCGTTGATGACGCTTATCTTGTGACAGGAAACCTTAAACATTTCCCTAAGAAATGTTTTGTGGTCACGCCGTTGCAAATGGTAGATATTTTAGACAAACTCGGCGTTCCGTCAATAACGGATTAATCTACCATGATGTTGCCGGCGTGGACGCCGTCACTCCAGTCGCTGCCGGCTATCCACGCCCGCATCCTTTACCGGAATGGCGATGTCCGCATCGTCAATAAGAAGTGGCGTAGTCAATAAGAAGTGGCGCAGACCGTCTCCGGCCTGCGCAGCTTCTTTGGGGCGTTAGCCTGTCAACGGGCTATGAACTTGTTACGGCCCTTGATGTAGACGTTCCCTTTTTCGGTGGTTCTTACTTTGTGTCCCTTGATGTCGTAGATGCTTGTGTTTTCCGGAGTCTCCGAAACCACGGAATTCACGGCGGACGCATCCTTTCTCAGCTCAATCTTAGTCTTGCCGTCGTATGTCTCCAGCTTCATCACTCCGTCTTTCCACTCCTTGATTACAAGACGGATGTTGCCATCAAAAGCGTTGATATGAAGCTTATTATTGTTGGAGACGAAGAAATCAAATATTGGCATTTTGGTCCAGGTCCAGATTGCGCCGTCCTCGTCGTTGGTCTTACACTCTCCGAGACATCCTGCACAAAGCCACTCATCACCATCTTCAACGACGCGAGTATCTCCGAAATATATGGATTCGAAGGAGATGATACAATTGTTAACGTTTCCCGTCATGGAGGTCACATTCCACTTGCCGACTAAGTCGGTTTCGTCATAGGTCTGCGCTAACGCACAGAGCGTGCAGACCGATGCGAATAACAGCATTAAGATTCTTTTCATTTGATTTATTGTTTTAAGTTGGTTACTTTCCAGTCAGGTTCAGTTTGACGACCTTATTGCCGTTAATCAGGATGTAGATACCTTCAGAGAGTCTGGCGACATATTCCTTGTCGGCATCCTTCCGCAACAGCATTCCGGTCACGCTGTATACGTCATAGCGACAAGCTTCATCCGTAAACAATTCTTCGATACCCGAGGTGCTGGCAATGACGCACAGGGCCTCGATATTGGAGCCATCGGTTGTCGTGACCTTGATGACGGCGATGCCTTCATTGTAAAGAGTCACGTTTCCGGCGTAATTCACTGTCGCTACATTTTCATTGCTCGATGAGAAGTTCAGTGTTTTGTTGGCCGCGTCTTCCGGAAGTACGGTCGTCTCAATTCGGAAGGAATCTCCCGCCTTACCCATGAATTCTTCAGGGCTGATTTTCAGAGACTCCACTAATCTGGGTTCTACCGTCGCGAAGCAGGTGTCGTTTGCATCTGAGCCATCTGTTGCTACTGCCATGATCCAATAATGGCCGGTATCGTTTACAGTTACTAGTCCTGTCTCGTCAATGCTAACTCTCTTTTCGTCGATAATATTTCCCCCTGAATCAGTTATTAACCATTTGATTCTTTTATTGTCTGCATTTTCGGGGGCAACACTCACTTCAATGTAGAAACTGTCCCCTTTATGGCCGGTCCATTCATGAGGATAAAGTAAGATACTTTTTACGAGACGCGGAGTAACCGAGACTGCACAAGTTGCATACACACCGGAGCCATCTGCTGCAGATGCCGTTATAATACACTTACCGATGCCGATTGCAGTCACTTGTCCGGTCTCATCAACCGTAGCAATCGATTCATCGCTTGAAGCCCATGTAAGACTCTTATTGTCGGCATCCTCCGGAAGGATAGTCGAAACTATCGTAACCGAATCGCCTTTTGAGCCACTAAATATCTCAGGGCTTATTGCGAGAGATTCCACGAGTAACGGCTCAACCGTTATAGTACATGTCGCCGATACATTAGAGCCGTCAACTGCTGCAGCTGTTATGACGCATTCCCCTATTCCGGTTGCCGTCACCAACCCAATATTGTCCACCTTGGCAACTGATTCATCACTGGAACTCCATATCAATGTTTGCACATCAGCATCCTCTGGTAATATTTTCGTTGTAAGTCGAACACATTTACTCTTCTTCAATATTAATTTTGAGGGATAGATGTCGATATGGTCAATCAGTTTTGTTTGTGGTAAATCCTTTACTACAATATCAATCCCAGCTGTAAATATATTTGCAAACGACGAGGCTCCATCTATTCTATCATATACTTTGCATGGAAGTAAGCAGTCGACTATTATTGAATGACTTCCCACTGAATTGCAGTCAAAAATATTGTCCGTTATCTCGTATGTGACCTCAGCCTCGCTATCATAATATCTATACTTTAAATCAGGTATTCCTTTCAGATTGATATCTTGCGCCATGATACTGTCTAAATCTACTTTATTCCCTAATTCTGTTTCATGCCGTATGTTGTTGATTACGCCATTGAACTGAGGTAGTTTATACAAGTGCTTGAACATTCTCCACTCCGACTTCTCTCCTATATCATTATTGTCATTGTGGTTAATATAATATACAATCGTATTGTCATACGAATGCTGATCAAATGCGTTGCTATCGAAATTAGGGAGCTGACCATCAATAAAAATATGTTCAATTGCATTATTAGAAAATGCCTGATTGCAAATTGAATCTATATGTTCAATCGACAGATGTTTTAATCCCGAATTGTAAAACGCTTTTTTCTTTACAATAGATATGTTTTCTATACTCGCATATTCTGATGATGATCCGACATACGCATTCTCGGGAATGGTGCTATCTCCAAAATTAAAGTCAGGCGATACAACTATACTCTTGAACTGTCCTATGCCAAATGGATTTATGTCTTCACAAGGATAGCCTTGATCATCAATATAATACACCAATCCTACTTGAACCAGGCTGTCAGCAGCAAAAGGCTCTCTTATTCCCGACCCAATCGGCAATTCATATCCATTAAGATAATAACTTGAGTTATAATTATTAAATACTATTTTCTCGAAATTCAATTTCGGGAACTCTCCTTTTCTTATGGCATGAGTTCCAGTTTTCAAGCTTTTTATTGTTGATTTTGTCTCAAAAGGTCGATATCTCCCCATTAAATCTCCAAAAGCAATTCTTTCTATGGGACATCCGTCGAATATATAATCTCCCTCAAAACTTGCATATGGTATATGCAAGTTCGTAAGCCCTATACAATCCTTAAATGCCCCTTCATAGATTCGATCGGCATGGATGCTAATATTATTTAAAGAATCGCATCCTGAGAATGAATATTCTCCGATGGAACTTACATCGATATACGATTTTATCCCAATATATGACGTCGATTTATCTGCATATCCCACATCCTTAAGAGAAACACAATTTTCAAAAGCTCTGTCTTCTATATATCCCTTTCTATATTCCCTACTACTTTCACTCCATACAATGGAATTTAGTTTTTGACAACCTCGAAATGCTGCCGTTTCGAAATATTTGATTGGAGTTTTTGAAAAATCAAGTGTTTTTAAATTGATGCAATTCTCAAAGGTATGATGATTTATAGTAGAAAAACTTCCTATTCCAAAGTCGACGTTTTCCAATGATACACAATTCATAAAGGCACCATTCCCAAGATTGGTAAGAGAATATGGAAGTTTTATTGATTTCAAGCTTGTACAGCACTTGAATGCTTCTGGTTCTATTGTAGACACTGAATATCTCGCAATTTCAACATCTTCTAAAGAGACACAATTTTCGAAAGCATTATACCCAATAGTTCTTACAGAGTTATTGATTTTAATCTCTTTAAGTGATTTATTATCCTTCAGGAAATAGCCTGGTATACGATTAACCGAATCTCCGATCATTACTTCTTCAACATTAGGAGGAAATATGGGCGAATAATTCGTGAATACCGCTGAAAAGGCATTGTAGATAATCTTTTGTAACCGGTTGCAATGATGGAATAAATTCGGTATGAATTTAACATCGTTAGAAATGGTTAGAACCCTGATAGATTCAGGGAACACAGAAAGATCCATATTGCTGGGGCCTTTACATTCAATGGCACAATATATTACTTCTTCAAGACCTGTGTCTTCGAAAATCTCATTTCCAAGATATTCTACGGTTGATGGAATGGTTATGGAATGGATATTGGTTCCGGCAAAAGCCCTGTCATCAATTCTAGTGATACCATTCTTAAGTGACACTTCGGATATCTTTTTGCAATTTTCGAAGGCACTGCATCCTATTGACTCTACTCCTTCTTCAAGGATTAAGGCACTTAGATTATCACAATTCTCAAATGCATTTCCTCCAATACTTGATTTCCCACCTAACTTTAGTGTCGTTATCCCCGAACAAGATTTAAAGGCACTTGCGCTTATGCTAATTTCGTTAAATGCAATATCCCCTTTTATTCCTGTACATTCTTCAAATGCACCGATACCTATATTTTTTAGATTTTTAGGGAAATAAATATTATAACAGTTAATCCCTTTAAATGCTTCACGCGATACTCCTGTAACTTGATAACAAGTGCTGTTATAGTAGAACTGATCCTTAATTGTGAAAATGTCATTTCCATTTTCGCCGTTCCTTTCTAATGGCCCGTCACAGAATGCTCTGCCATTATCGGTATTTATGGTGTATAGTAATCCGTCGTTTATTACCTGCAATAGTTCTGCGTACGTACTAACATTTAGGAATATGATGCAGAATATAACGGTTAGAATTTTTATACTTTTCATTCTTGCTCGGTATTATTATATGTAAATATATTGATTTATATATTAATTTTTTCTATGATGGCATTTAATAGCTCCAGCACTATCTGGTTGCTGTAATTCTGTTTATCTGCGGTATCATTCCCCATTTCGAGGGTATGCCACCATAGATTACTTCCTTCTTTAAAATCTTGAAGCAACTCATTGTAGTGTGTGTGATAATTCACAGCACCTATCATTATGTCACACTCTGTTTTCCGGCCAAAATCCATTGCACGACGCAGGTGTCCCTTATTATATCCAGCGGAATATATTCCTATCGTTTTTGTCCCCGCTGTCAATTTCGCACGAAAATCAGATTTTCCAAACGCTTCATAGACAGCCACTGTTGCGTCAAAGACCAGAAGTGCCTTCAGCAATTTACGGCAAATAGTGATTTTATCGGCATTAGACTCGCCATAGATTAAGTGTAATAGCATCTTTTTTCCCTCATGCCGCCGGACTCCCCTCGTTGGCGTTAGGTTAGTATATGGAAAAAGCGTAGGAATCTGTATCGGTTGCCGTCCTACTGCTTGAGGCTTCTCGCATTGCCCATCGATAGTCGGACGGCAACGCCAGAAGCCCACGCCAGTATATGCAACCATTGCATCCGGCCGTATTTCCTCACGGAATATCATGCCGAATGAGATTAATTACACATCCTCGGGCATCTACCGTTGCTCAATCCTTGACTATCGATTAGAAAAGTTTGCGAGACATTTCAAGCAGTCAAGAATCAGCGCGGATAAACGCTTTTCTATGTATTATGTTCCGGACGCGAACACGCGTCCTTCCTTACATCCCGTCCCTCTTTACCCCCAGACCGTGCGGCGGCTCCGGCGAGTCGCTTCCTGCTGGCATGGGTATAGAGTCGGTCTGCGGTTGCAAACTTAGTAATTTATTTTGAATCAGACAAGAATATTCCGAAAATAAATTTCAATCGGGTATCCGGTCCGTAGCCGTGCGCGACCCGGAGAGCCTGCGCCACACTATTCGGCTGCTGGAGTGACGACGTTCACGCCGTCAGCATCAGGGCGACGTGGACGTCGCCATTCCGGTCAGGATCTGTCCGACACATTAAAATTTTCAGAATCTCAAAAAAATGATTACCTTTACGCATGGAGCTGACACAAGAACCTGATAAGCACCCCGATTATAGTATGTCAAACCGCCCTACAGAGCAAAACTTTGACAACAACTCATTGCCGGCAGCTATGAATATTGAGTCTCTGATATATCTCGTTAGAGATGAACAGGTAATGCTTGATAGTGATCTTGCCAGGCTATATGGAGTTGAAACCAAAGTTCTTAATCAAGCCGTCAAACGAAATATCAGGCGTTTTCCTGCCGACTTTATGTTCCAATTGACAAGGGAGGAATGTTTGAGGTCACAAATTGTGACCTCAAACGGAAAAAGAGGAGGCACGAGATATATGCCGTTTGCGTTTACGGAAAATGGTGTAGCCATGCTTAGCAGTGTGCTCAGGTCAGAAACGGCGATAGAAGTTAATATCCGTATTATGAGAGCATTTACATTAATGCGGAATCTAATTAAAAGCCATAGTTCACTGTTCCAACGACTTGACCGCCTTGAAATGAAGCAGTTGAAGACCGATGAAAAAGTAGATGCAATTCTTGATAGATTGACGGAACCCCAGGAACCGAAAGAGGGCATTTTCTTCAATGGTCAGATATTCGATGCATACGTATTCATTGCCGGTCTGATCAGGAAAGCCGATAAGCGTATCGTGGTAATCGACAGTTATATCGATGATTCCGTTCTCGTTCAGCTTTCCAAGCGCAAACCCGGCGTCAGTGTGGATATTTATGACGCTAAGATTTCCAGGCAACTCCGCTTGGATGTAGAACGGCATAATGCTCAATATCCGGGGGTTAATCTTCACGATTACACGAAGGCCCATGACCGGTTTCTGATTATTGATGAAGAAGTCTATCACATCGGACATTCATTGAAGGACCTGGGCAAAAAGCTCTTTGCATTCTCAAAACTGGAGGTTATGACCGGTTCCGAATTGATTTCACGTCTCTAATCGGTATCCGGTCCGTAGCCCTGCGCGGCTCGGAGAGCCGGCACCACTATTCATTGGCGACGTGGACGTCGCCATTCCGGTCGCCGACTCTGTTCTACTGTTCTACTGTCAGAAATTTTGGAGGGCCGGGCGTTGTGTCGGTCGTCCCGGACCACGTATGCGGCGGAGAACAGGCCCGGCACCACGAGCCTGGCGGCCTGTATGCTCCACACCCGGAATTGTGAAACATGTCGCTGATGTCGCGTCCTACTGCATAATACTCCGGAAATTACCGGTTATAGCTTTTCCGGAGCCCGGATTCGCAGAGGCCGATGCGCAGGCTGTTCAGTAACGATTCGTGGACCAGGATGGAGGATGTGGGGCAACGGTCGGCGCAAATGCGGCACAGTATACAGTCGCGGTCGTAAACGGGCAACACATGGCCGTTCCTACGCCCGAATACGTGCATCGGGCATACATCCATGCATTTGCCGCAGCCCACGCATGTGGATGTGTCGAGAAACACAACTTTGTCGCCGGCTACGACGTCTGAACCTTTGCGGCGGGCCGGCACACCTTCTATATGGCCTTCAACCGGCTCCCTATATATATCGGCCAAAGGATGGAGTTCTTGACGCAGTTTTTCGGCAAACAGCCCGGCTTTGAACACATCCCGCGCATCGGGGCGCGCCTTGTTGTAGCCGTCCATCAGCACCCAGGGACCCGTCCGGTCATAGCCCCGGCAGGAAAATTCGCCGGCGATGACTCCACCCCGGTCCCTGATGATTTTTCTGAGCGCCTTATGATAACCGCCCAGGTACGGTCGGCAACGGGTGGAAAAGATGAAGACATCCTTATCCTTAAGATTCTGCTTTTCGGCAAACCGCAGCAGCTGCACGTCATGCGCCGCGAAATTGATGGCCGATCCGAAACCGATCAAATCGTATTCCGATACATCGACTTCGGGATTGGTGTCGATCGACACCAATCCGGCACCAAGCGCTTCCGCCATCTTCTGCGCGATCTTCAGCGTATTCCCCTTATACGCCGACCGATAGAATATGATAGTCTTCATTATAATTATTTATGACAGTTACCAGTCGTCCTTGTCGTTATCGTCGTCCCAGTCATCGTCGTCATCGCTGTCCCAGCTGAAGTCATCGTCGTCAGCCTCCCAGTCCAGGTCGTCGTCGGTTCCATCGTTGCACAGAAGGGCGTCGGTCTCCAGGTCCTCCAGTTCATTGCGGATCTCTTCCAGCTGGTCAAGCCAGTCTTCTATGTAGACGGCATCGGCGGAGCTGTAGCGCTTCAGATACTTTTTAAGCTCGCGCAGTCGTCCGGAAACATACAGGTATGCGCCGTCAAAATCATCCGGATCAAGCTCCGTCAGGAACGATGTGTTCGCTTCGACATCGTCAATCTGTTCCACCAGTTTCTCCAGCTTCTCATAGTATTCGTCGCTGCGTTTCTCATAGTCCGTGCGTGCGTCCGTCCAGGGGAGCCCCTTCTTTCCACGTCTTTTTGAATCGAAATACATACTTTTAAAATTAAGGTCAAAAATTCAGTAACGTTTAGTGTCTGTGTCGCAAAGTTAGCAAATTCCGGCAATAGTCAATCGTCCGTCTTGAACCCGATACGCTTTCGTGGAGGTGCTTTCTTCCTGTCAGACTGTAAGGCGGCAAGAGCGGTGTTTATGGCGTCAAGCTGAATGCGGGTATCTTCGTTTATATCATTGTAATCGGCAAATATTTCCTCAAGATCCTGTTTCAATTCCTGGAAATTCTTTTCAAGGGTAGACAGGCGCAAGGCAACGGGATTGGCGGCTATCATCTGTCTGACCGTAACAAAGGCCCGCATTATTCCCCGGTTGATTTCTATTGCCGTTGCACTCCGTAAAACACTTGACAGCATGGCTACACCCAATTCCGTGAACGCGAAGGGGAGATATTTAATATTGCTTCCTCTCCCTCTGTTCAAGATGCCAATCTGGCATCTTGAAAGTTCGTCCTTGGTTAGTTCAAACATGAAATCATCGCCTTCGAATCTTTCCATGTTTCGTCTGACGGCTCTTTTAAGCTGTCCGGTCTCGACTCCATACATTGCCGCGAGATCGAAATCCAGCATCACTTTCTGTCTCCTTATCTCGTAAATTTTGGAGCGGATTATGTCTAAATCATTTTCCATGTATGCCATATCAGGTCAGGTATTTTCCACAAAGTTAACGCATTTGCCCCGTTAATGCAAATAGCAGGCAATACCTATGCGAGCCATAGGTTGAAGGTTGGAAACCGGGATAAAACACTCTATTCTTGGGTCTTCCAGGCGGTGATGTTGCGGGTCCGGGTGCTGAAAGTGATGCCGAGCTTTATGACGGGGCGCGGGTCGCCGGCAAACTGACGGGCGTAGTCCTTCTTCTCGATCTGGGCCAAGGCCTCCTCGGGCGTGCCGTCACGCTTCAGCTCGATGATGTAGATGTAATTGCGCATGCTTAGCAGCAGGTCGATGCGGCCGTCGGACGTGTGCCACTCCGGCCGGGCGTCGACGCCGATGAGCATGAAGATGATGAACAGGTTGTTTTCGTAATGCAGCTCGGTAGCTTTGTCGGCGAATTCGTACGGAATGCCGCCCATGAACGTGCACAGACGCTCCATAGCCTCGTCGATGCGTCCGGACTCAAGCAGTTTCCTGACTTCGTGCACATTTCTGGCAACCCGGTCGCCATCTTTGTCCACATAACAGTCAGACAGATTCTGGAACAGTCCCTTGCGTACCTCTAAGTTGGGGATGCCCAGATGGAAAAGGTCCGGCTTCTCGAAGCGCTTGATGGTCAGATAACCTGTCTGATAAAGCAGGGCTGTGGGTTTGGTATTCGAGATGTCGTTTGACGACAGGGTACGGACTTCGACGGTTTCGTCAAACATATCGGGCAGAAAGCTTCCGCTTTTCTGTATCTGGCGAATCAGGAATTCCGGCGTGCCGCTCTGGAACCAGTATGCGCCGATTTCACTGTCTTTCAACGCCCACAACAGGCTGAACGGGTTGTAAATGTCGGGACTTGTCTTTGCGAAATGATAGCCGTCGTAGTTGGCCTTGAGCAGTGCGACGGCGCCGTCGTAGTCGGTGTCGTATTCCTGCGCGAGCCTTTCGATGCCCTGCCGGAAGTTATCGGTGATTTCCCGGTCGGTTATGCCGCATATCGCGGCGTATTCCCGGTTGAGGGAAATATCCTGAAGGTTGTTCAGGCCGGGGAAAATGGTCATCTTGCTGAAACGGCTTACGCCTGTCAGCATCGTGAAGCGGATGTACTGGTCCAGGTCCTTGATGTTGACGTATATTGATTTCAGCAGCAGGCGGTGCGCCTCGCTTCGTTCCGGATCGTGCATGGTCTCGATCAGCGGATGGTCGTATTCGTCCACAAGAATCACCACCGGCCTGCCGGACGCCTGATATGCAGCCCGTATGATATTTTCGAAACGTGAAGCAAGATTGGTAGACTTGATTTTTACATCATACTGATGTTCCCAGGACAGAAACTGGTTGTTGAGAATCTCCTCAAGACTTCCTTCGATACTGGAATTATATTTGGCAAGGCTGATGGTCAGGACGGCATGAGGTTGCCATTCCGTTTCCAGCTGTTCGATCGCAAGTCCCTTGAAAAGTTCCTTTTTCCCTTCGAAATAAGCCTGTATGGTGGAAAGCAGCAGGCTCTTGCCGAAGCGTCGGGGCCTTGACAGGAAAACACAATTGCTGGACTTGACAAGGTTATAGATAAGATCTGTCTTATCTATATAAATGTAAGAGAGTTCGCGTAGCTTCTCGAAGCTTTGTACACCGATTGGGTATCGTATGATATTGTTTTCCATATCAAGTCCGGTATTTTCCACAAAGTTAACGCATTTGCCCCGTTAATGCAAATCGTAGGCAATATGAGGTAAGCCACATGTAAAAAAGTTTGTTATCCGGATAAATTATGTTATCTTTGTCAGATATTGGTAAACATACAAATAACAATAGCACTATGAGGAAAATGATTCTATTGGAGTCAAGCCGAAATTCCGGTGCATTTGTTAAAAATCATGTACCGTGATTTCGGATTGGGCTGTTTCTACCAGTCGTCAGAGTCGAAGTCGTCGAAGCCGCCGCCCATCGAATCGTAATCGTCATAGCCGCCATAAGACGAACCATTGTCGTTATGGCCGCCATACATTGAATCGTAATAATCCTGGCCGCGACTCCTTGAGGCATAGTCATCGAAATCATCCGGATCTTCGAGTGGGTCGTAGTACGAATTAGAATGCCCGTCGTGAAGGCGATGGTCATAATCGCAATAGTCATCATGATTGCAGTCGATATGATCCGTGTTTGACTGCGTACGGCCGGTGTGCTCCTCATGTCGGTCCGATCCGAACAGCCACCGGAATATCAAAAACTCTCGTAAATACTTCCAGAATAACATATTTTTCTTCCTTTATGATGATTGAGGATGGGGAAATTGGGAGTTGTGGGAGTTATGGGAGTTATGGGAGATTTTGGAAAATTGGGAGATTTCAGCGGATCCCACTGCTCCCACAATTCCCATTATTCCCATAACTCCCATAACTCCCATAACTCCCATTATTCCCACTACTCTCACTACGCTCACTGCTATCACAGCTCCGAGGAGTCGGCTGGCTGCGGAACTCGCGCCTTGCTCGCGACATTTCCTCGCGGATGCCGCCATTCTGAAGGAAATCTCTCTTGGCTCTCTCCAGCAACCGCAATAACAGATACATCTCCTGATGTATCATCGTGATGCACAGATTGGCCAGTGTGGTGGCATCGCGCATCGGTGCAATGCTTCGATAGAATGCGGAATCATTATTCTGCCGGCAGAACGCCCTTACTTCCCGCACCTTGTCATCCGACCATTCCGGCAGGCCTCTCACACGAAGATAATCGCCATAGTCGCTCAGCAGTTCATCAAAACTCGCCTTGGCGACATTAAACAGTTTTATCTCTGTCTCACGTGATGTGGTGGAGGCTGCGGAGCCTTCGATTATATTCTGCTTGCCGCTTCGGGCAGCCTGTACCATCTGATCGACAGTCCGGTCTCCTTTTCCAAGATAGCGATTCGCAAAATAATAGGTAATGTCATAGATACATTCGGCCTTTTTGTAGACAATCAGATTGCGGTAATCGCCCTTGGGTTTCAGGAAGTCCATGATGTCAATCGTTTTCTCTGGTTATTTCATCCAAGTTACAACTAATTTATGAGACAGCAAATGTTTATGCTGTAAAACATGGTTTTTGTGGGAGAGGTGGGAGGTGGGAGAAGTGGGAGGGTCTCATGATAATAGTTTAGGTTATTGCCGTTTACGCAAACGTTACAACTTTATTTCCAAACATTTTATAAGAATACGAGTAAAAGTGTTATATTTGCAGCGGATAAACAATTGACCCTGAAACCGAGATGAAGATCATAATAGCGGGCGACGGCGACACAGGCTGTCATCTGGCGCGGCAACTGTGTGCCGAGAACCAGGATGTGGTGCTCATAGGCGAGGACCGCAAGCGACTGGAGGAACTTGACTCGCGCAACAACATAATGGTGCAGTACGGGTCGGGCGTGATGCCGTCCAATCTGAAGAGCGCGGGCGTCGCGGGGTGCGACCTGTTCATAGGGGTCACCCCGTGGGGCAACGAGAACATCGTGTCGTCGCAATTAGCCAAGGCCCTGGGCGCCAAACGCACCGTGGCGCGCATAGACAACGGCGAGCTGATCACAGACAGCGTGCGCGACGTGCTGCGCCACACGGGCATCGACATCGCCCTGTACCCCGAATACCTTGTGGCACACGAGATCCGCACCCTGCTGAAGCACAACTGGGTGAAGCAGTGGTTCGAGCTGCACGACGGCGCACTGGTGATAGTGGGCGTTAAGGTTCGACCCGAATCTGAATTGGCGGGACGGCATCTGTACGAACTGCTGAAATCGGAACACCCGTTCCACGTGGCGGCCATCAGGCGCAAGGGCAAGACCATCATCCCGAAAGGCGACAACCGCATTGAGGCCAACGACATAGTCTATGTGTCCATGCTGCCCGACGGGGCCGACAGCGTGGCCGGGCTATGCGGCCACAGTCCGTGCCGCGTGCAGAAGGTCATGATATCCGGCGCCGGCAAGCTTGCGCGTCAGATAGTGCGGGCTTTGCAACATTCGGGCTATGACATCACGGTAATCGATGCCGACACGGCTCGGTGCCGCAAGCTCTCGGCGCGCTATCCTTCCGTGACCGTGGTAAATGCCGACCAGCGCGACTACGAGGTGCTGTGCGACGAAGGGCTGGAAAGCACCGATGCGTTCATCGCGGTTAACGACTCGTCGGAAATGAATATCGTCGGCTCCCTGCTGGCTAAGGACGCGGGGGTACCCCGGACCATAGCCGAAATCGAGGATATACAGTATTTCACCGAGGCCGAGAACCTCAACATCGACGTGGTGGTCAACAAGAAACTGCTTACGTCCAGCTCCATCCTGCAGATGCTGCTGGATTCAAAAAACATGGAGACCTCACGATGCCTGTCGCTGGAGGATGCCGACGTGTCGGAGATAGTCGCGGCGCCGGATTCCAAAATCACAAGAGCCGCCGTCAAAGACCTGAAACTGCCAAACGGAATGACCTTGGCGGGTATAGTCCGGAACGGCGAGGGAATGCTGGTGTCGGGCGACACCCGGATACAGACCGGTGACCACGTGGTGGTGTTCAGCCTGTCGGGGTCGCTGAACAAATATGAAAAATTGTTCAGATGAAACGTCTGTCGAGGATACACATCGATTACCGCACGGTAAGCAACGTGACGGGCAGCCTGCTGTTCGTGGAGGCTGTGATGCTGCTGCTGCCGC
The DNA here is from genome assembly GCA_002361235.1 of Porphyromonadaceae bacterium UBA3318. GTDB lineage: Bacteria > Bacteroidota > Bacteroidia > Bacteroidales > Muribaculaceae > Lepagella. The sequence continues at coordinate 20,900 of DESI01000046.1, forward strand.
TGCTGGTGTCGCTGATGTATGGCGAGAGTGAATGGTGGATATTCATGTCGACTGCGGCGCTGTCGGCTACGGTGGGAGTGGGGCTGATACAGCTTGGCGGAGGCCGGCATTACAAGTTGCAGATGAACCGCCGCGAGGGATACCTGCTCACCACATTCATCTGGATAGCATATTCCCTTATCGGCATGGTGCCGTTCATGTTCATGCCCGCGCCGCTGAGCGTGACGGACGCATTCTTCGAGACCATGTCGGGCTTCACCACCACCGGAGCCACCGTCTTTGCCGACGTGGAGTCGCTGAGCCACGGCATCCTGTTCTGGCGCGCGCTGACACAATGGGTGGGCGGTCTGGGCATCGTGATATTCATGCTGGTGGTGTTGCCGACGCTGAACCAGTCGGGCAGCGTGTCGCTGTTCAACGCCGAAGTGACCGGCATCACCCACGACAAACTGCATCCCCGCGTGGGGCAGACCGCCAAATCGCTGCTCTACGTGTACCTGCTGCTGACGGCGGTGCTGATCCTGCTGCTGTGGTGCGGCCCCATGAACCTGTTTGACTCGGTGTGTCAGGGCTTCTCCACGATGTCGACGGGCGGGTTCTCCACTCGCAACGCCAGCATCGCGGCCTGGGATTCGGACTATGTCGGCTGGGTGGTGGCGGTATTCATGCTGGTGGGAGGCGTCAACTTCATGTTGCTTTACGGGTTGCTGCGTGGCAACTGGCGCCCGCTGGCGCGCAACGACGTGTTCCGGGCATACGGCCTTATCGTGCTTGCGGCGTGGGGCTTGTTTGCCCTGGCCCGCTTCATCAACGGCAATGACGGCGGCCTTGGGCGCAATCTGCTGGAACCTCTGTTCCAGGTGGCCACCACCATAACCACCACGGGCTTCTCGTTCGGCAGTTACGAGGGGTGGGGACAGCTGGCGCTCTCCGTGATTCTGATACTGATGGTGATGGGGGCATGCGCCGGCTCGACTACCGGAGCCGTCAAGATCGACCGGTTCGTGGCGCTATGGAAGAATATGCGCAAAAGCGTGGAACTGGCTCTATATCCGCAGCATACGGTCACGGTCGAAATCAACGGCCACGCCCTGGAGGATACACAGATGTCAAGGATCATGTCCTTGTTCGCCATTTACACCATCCTGCTGATGGCCGGCGCCATGCTGATGAGCGCCTACGGCTATTCGTTCACCGACAGTCTGTTTGCATCGGCATCGTGCATCGGCAACAACGGGCTGGGGTACGGAGTCACCGGTGCCGGCGGAGGCTTCGGTACGCTCCCGGCGTCCGTCAAATGGTTATACTCCCTGCTGATGCTCATAGGGCGCCTGGAGGTGTTCACCGTCATCGTCATCTTCAGCCGCAAGTTCTGGCGCCGATAACAATAAGACGGGAAGCGCGTTTTTTCAGCGAGTTGCGCAATCTGGTTTTTTTACCTATCTTTGCATCCGGTGAGGGTCGGCCTCCTCAACGCCACACCACGTTTACACATTTTTCTTACCACACGTTTATTAAAACACGTATGACAACTACAACAAGACTGTTCGCAGCCATCGCAATGGGCTGCGTCGCCTCAGCCTGGAACGTGGCTGTGGCCGAGACTCATGTCGCCAACGACAAGAGCGGAGTGCCCGGCATGACCGTCAGCATCAACGATGCCCGCATCCGCCACAGCGGCCAGGAAGTGATGTTCTATCCGATATTCCGTCAGACAGGCAACAAGAACATCGGCATTCTCAGCATCGACAACAACGACTACGCCTGGATCGACGACGAGGGCCCGATCGGCATCTATATGCCCGATACCATGGTAGAGGTCCCCTCGGACGGAGAACCGATCGCATCCTACGTGGAAGTCCGCGACGTGCCTCTGAACGCCACCGCATTCACGAAACTGAAGATAGTGGGCCGCGCCCCCGACTCGCCGAAAGTGTCCGACGACAACTACTACGGCGATTTCTCCTATACATTCTCCAACATCCCTATCCCGCAGTTCAAGAAGGTAGCGCCCGACGCGACCAAAGGCCTCCCCGGCGGTATGTTCACCGACAACGAGATCGAGCTGGCATTAATCGGCAGCGAAGTGATCAACGGCGACGGCTACATTTACTTCACGCTGACCAACGTGGGCAGATCCAACAAGCAGATCCAGGCCAAGGACGGATACGCCACCACCCTGGACGGCGAACGCCTGTCCACCACTGTCAAGATTCCCCAGACCCTGGACTCGGGCGACACCGTAAAGGGCACCCTCATCGTACCGGAATGGGCGAACCAAAAATTCAGCTCCGTCAAGCACAACTTCTATGTGGGCGAGAAAGGCTTCAACTGGAGCCCGCAGCTGATACTGAAATAATCCGGGGTTCGTAAGTTAATAATGGAATTAAAAGAAATTAGACTTACAGAACTTTCTGGATACGTACTATCGGAATTTGTTGCCTCGAAGAGGCTGTTTCTCGATAACCCCACGATGGGCGGCGACAGCGACATCTGGTGTCGACCTTCGTGGAGATTGACCGGCGCGATGTAGCTTGGTCGGAGACCATGTCTCTGTACTACCGCGAAAGTCAATTGAAATAATCCACTAAAATTATATCTTTATGAAGCGAATACTGCTTTTATTGACAGCCGTCATTCTGTGCGGCACATTGACGATGAACGGCCAGGCCCGCAAAACGGCCAACAGACCGTCCGCCAAGGCCCGCACCTCATCCGCAGCCAAAGCCACGCCCAAAGCCAAAGCCGCGACTCCGGCCACCCCCGCCAGCGACCTGCCCCTGTTCTGCCTCAAAGGCAAGGTGAAGAAGCTGACAGAGAAAAAATTTATCTGGGGATATACGGATCCGGTATATGATTCTAACGGATACATCGATGAACAAAAGAGCAAAATGGGTCTTGAGTCTTGGGGATCAACCATATATTCATTTACTGAAGATGGCTTCCTAAGCGGTTATGAGACAATTGCTCCGGACGGCTCCCGTACTCCTCACGAATTTACAACCGATGCCAAGGGCCGCTTGACCAAAGCCACATACGATGAAATGCTGGAAGGAGAAGAACTGATCATACGGGCATAAAAACGAAGCGAGCAACGGTGTGAATGTCGGTTGGTCGTGAAAAGCGTTGATATTCAGTGCGTTTGTGGGTTAAAGAGGTGGACCGACGGGAAAAACGAAACGTGCAAAAACTTGAATTTGCTTTAATCGGGGTTTAATTTTGGGGGCAACCTGTTTAATGACCCTTTAATCGGGCTTTAACCGGGCTTTAATTGGCTTT
>DESI01000005.1:0-68436 GCA_002361235.1 Porphyromonadaceae bacterium UBA3318
TACCCGTAAGGGTACAACGGTTTTCGAGACCGTCCCGATAGACCACTCCGGCATCTTTCCTTTGGTCGTTGACACCCTTTCTGACATCATTCCAGGCGTTGCCGGGATTGTACTTCAGGCGGGGTGTCCCCTCATTTACGATTGCAAAATTAGAGATTTTTTCCGAGTTTACCAAGTTTTTCCGAAATTTTTCGTAAATTTGTGTTCCGCCCGGCGTCTTTATGGCGCCTGAAGCGTTTTAACTGTATAGGATTCGACCCACTCCCCTGCTGTCGGTCCCATTTTAGAAATTACTAATGACCAAAACCATGAACACACCAAGAATCATACCTCCGTCGGAGTTGATCATCAACGGGGACGGAAGCGCGTTCCACATTCACCTTCGTCCCGACCAGCTTCGCGACAACATCATCTTCGTGGGCGATCCGGGCCGCGTCACTATGGTTGGCTCGCTGTTCGACACGGTAGATTACGACGTGCAGTCACGCGAGTTCCACGCCATCGGCGGCACATACAAGGGCAAGCCGATCATGTGCATCAGCCACGGCATAGGCCCTGACAACATCGAGATAGTGATGACCGAGCTGGACGCCCTGGCCAACATCGACTTCAACACGCGCACCGTCAAGCCCGAACACCGTACGCTCAACATAGTGCGCATCGGCACATCCGGCTCGCTGCAGGAAGACCTGCACATCGGCGATTATGTAGTGGCCGACAAGGGAATCGGGTTCGACGGCATCCTGAATTTCTATGCCGACCGCAACAAGGTATGCGACCTGGAATTCGAGAAAGAATTCTGCGCTCACACCAATTGGGATCGGACCTGGGCCGCTCCATACGTCGTGGACGCCGACCGACACTTAATCGAGAAGATAGCACGCGACGACATGCGTCTGGGCTACACCATCGCCGCTGTGGGCTTCTACGCTCCGCAGGGACGCCAGGTACGCCTCGCGTTGAAGGATCCTGACCTGAACGCCAAGATCGAGTCCTTCCGTTATGACGGACGCCCCGTCACCAACTTCGAGATGGAATCGGCCTGTCTGCAAGGTATGGCACGTCTGCTGGGTCACCGCGCCATGACCGTATGCTGCATCATCGCCGAGCGCCGCGCCAACAAGGCCAACACCGACTACAAGCCGCGCCTCCACGGCCTGATCCAGACCGTTCTGGACCGCTACGCGGAGTTATAAAATGCCCCGATATAGCAAAAGGGATGGCCGCCGGTCATCCCTTTTCTTTTGTCCCTTTTTCTTTTGTCCCTTTTCTTTTGTCCCTTTTCTTTTGTCCCTTTTCTTTTGTCTCGGCCCGGAATCTTCAGATTCCGCATATCCCCTATCCCAACTCGAAACGCGCGCCCGGCAGGCGCGTTATCACGCCGTCAAATTCCATATCGGTGAGGTTGGCCATCAGTTCCTTCATGTTCATGCCGGTCAGGGCCCGCAGCTCGTCAATGCCCAAGGGACGCCCCTCGTGTTTGATGTGGGCGTAAATCTCGGCCGGAGCGCCACGCAGTTCCGGGAACAGGTTGCGTTGCTGCGGGGCATGCTGCATTACGCCCGGCGGCCATCCCGTGGTCTGCACCACATCGGCGGCGCATGTGATCAGCTGCGCCTTGTGGGAGCGTATCAGATGGTTGCATCCCGCACTGATTGGATCGATGGACCGTCCCGGCAATGCCATGACGTCGCGGTTGTTGATAAACGCCTGGTTCGCGGTGCTCATGGCTCCGCCCCGTATCTCGGATTCGGCCACGAAGGTAGCGTCACACAGTCCGGCCACTATTCGGTTGCGCTCTAAGAAATTGCGCTGATATGGCGTAGTACCCGTCGGATATTCGGTCAGCATACCGCCTCCCGACTGTATTATCTTTCTTGCCAGGTCGCGGTGCTGCGACGGATAGACCATGTCGAGACCATGCGCCACCACCGCCACCGTAGGCAGCTTGCAGTCCAGCGCCGCGCGATGTCCGGCGGCGTCTATACCGTATGCCAGCCCGCTGACTATCAGCAGATCGGGATAATAGACAGCTAAGTCGTGTATCAGCTGTTCGGTAAACTGCAGTCCATATTTGGTGGCCTTGCGCGTACCCACCACCGCCAATGCAAAGCGCGGATTCAGATTGACGTTGCCGAGCACGTACAGCATTATCGGGGCGTCGTGCAGTTCCTGAAGCAACGGCGGATAATCATCGTCGTTCACGAACAGGCCGCGGATGCCGTGCCGCTCCATAAACTCAACCTCCCTGCACGCTCGCTCCAGAGCGGTCTGCCGCTCTACGGGGTCGAAACGCAGGCTGTCCGAGGCTCCGATACGGGCCGTCAGGTCGCCCATGCCGGGCTTGAAAAAGTCGGCATAGTCATAGCCGGCGTCGCGCATGGCGCGCACCACATCCACCTTCATGCCGGGCACCATGCTGATGGCCACCTTGTGAATCAGTTCCTGACGCTCAGCGGAATCCATAGTCTTACTGTATGTACCGCCCGAACACCTTGGCCAGTTCGTCGCCTCTGCTCAGCTTTCCGTCCTTCAGCACCACCACCGTCACCACTCCCTCGGCGCACATCTCGCCGTCCGAGCGTATTATATCCTGATGGAATATGAACCGGGGTCCCTTGCGCTCAAGCCGCAGACAGCTGATGAAGGTGTCGCCGCCCCGCAGCGAGGTCTTGTATTCCACCTCTATCTTGCGCACCACGGCGTCGATGCCCTGGTTGTGCATCTGTATGAACGACAGCCCCGCGTCCGTGCAGAACCGATGGCGCGTATGCTCCATGTAATGCAGATAGTTGGCATTGTTCACTATCTGTTCGCAATCCAGCTCGTAATCGCGAACCTCCATATCCATTATGAAGCAATATTTCTTGTTGGCGTCCTTGAGTATTCTCATTGTATGATATTGTATCAGCCTTTTTGAATGGTCAACGGCTTGTTATTCCTTGCAAAGTTAGAAATTTCCGGGAAATTATCGGCATCTTTGGGCACCCAGATGAATCCCGGCTTCTTGTCGGCTATGCCGATGAAGCCGTCGCCGTCGCTTATCCACCAGTCGCGCACGCAGCTGCCGTCAAACCGCTCGCGCCTCAATTCCGTGTATTCCGGCGGTTCAGCGGCACCATCCTCCGGCTTTTTCTTTTCGTACAGCGTCACAACCAATGTATTGCCGTCCACCTCTATGGTATGGGGCAACACGTTCACGAAGCATTCGCGGCACAGTGCATGGTTATAGTAGCTTACGGCCAATGCGTGCGGCACCGCGATGAGCAGCACGAAGAATCCGGCCAGCACCCAGCGCAGGTCGACTATGAATCCCCACATCATGCACAGCACTGCCACGCCTACGGCCACCAACAGCCACCACGGACAGAAACGACGGAGCAGAGCCCGTGCGAACCGGCCCCGCTCCATGCAGAATATCTTTCCGTTTTCTTCAGTCATATCATTGTTCGGCATCCCTCGCAGCCGATTCCCGGACATACGTCTGATGGTTGGTTTCACGAACCTGCTGAATATAGCCGGTGCCTTCGGCGTTGTGAAGTTTGCTTATCTCTATGTACGGCTTTCCTTTTACTACAGTCAAGTCAAATACGTCGTCACGCTTACGTTTTGCCTCGTCGGCCAAAGGCGAATGTCCATTCTCTCCCGACCCTCTCAATCCGACGTCTATGCCGTCAGGACAGTTGCGCACGGCCTTTATCACGGACACCGGCGGATAACCAAGTCCGGTCCACATTATATACTGCTTACGTACCAGCTCGGGAGTCACGCTGTCGGGGTTCATAGGCTTGCAGCCCTCTATGGCTACAGTCGCCGTCGATTTGTAACGGGGAATAAAATCCTCGTCAAATACTTTCTCGGAACCGGCGTAAAGTGCATCCTGCTTTCTGCCGTCATGGTAGAACGACCGGCTCAAAACCTCCGTCAGTACTTCGGGTGTAACCGCACCTTCATCAGCGTATGGGGCGAGCTGTGCCACGGCGTTGGCCTCGCGCATCTGGCCGTATCCCTCGTTCGGGCGGCCGGAATGGCTGTAGTTGGTGCGCACCATCACGCCCTGCGGGGCATCCTTCAGGTCGTAACGCACGTATGAATGGTTGTTCGTCTCGAAATATGCTCCGTTGCCCGATGCGTCTATCACGCCGAAATTGGCTTCCACGCCCATAGGCCGCCTGTATGTGTCGAGCAGACGTGCGAAATCGTCAACCGTGCGGCAGGTCCTGAGGGCCTTGGTCATCAGTATGCCCTCCTTGTCCATCTTCCTGGCAGGCTCCTTATCGTCCTTGATGTTGTACGACGCGGTGTTCATCACGGCGAATCCGGCGTCGTTCATCCCCATCCACGCCTCTTTCAGGCCGCGGTCCCGGGCGTTGAACAGGGCCGTGTAGCCGAAATCGGATCCGTTGGGAGCCACATATTCCACCTTGTTGTCGACGTTGCTTGTGTCGCGGTGTTTCCACAGGATGGGGCGACCCGACGGATTGGCCGAGGCGCTTATTATGGCCGACGTGCAGGCCACGGCCCGCGGCGCCATAAGCCCCGCGAGCAGTATGCCTGCCATTATCAGTCTCTTTGCTTTCTTTGAGTTCAGTATATTCAATCCAGTTTGTGTATTATCAGTCCGCTCCTAAGCTTAGGCTCGAACCATGTGGTTTTGGGCGGCATGATGTTGCCGGTGTCGGCAATGTCCATTATCTGCTTCATCGTCACGGGATACAGAGCCAGAGCCATTGCCATCTCGCCCGAATCCACGCGGCGCTTCAGTTCCTCCAGACCGCGGATGCCGCCCACGAAATCTATGCGCTTGTCGGAACGGAGGTCGGTGATGCCCAGCAGGTCGCGGAGTATCAGGTCGCTCGACACGGTCACGTCCAGTACGCCGATCGGGTCGTCATCGTTGTATGTGCCGGGCTTGGCGGTCAGGGAGTACCACTTGCCGTCGAGATATAGGGCGAAATTGTGCAGTCCCGTAGGATGATACGTCTCGGCGCCCTTTTCCTCTACGGTGAAATTCTCGCCCAGGCGTGTCAGGAACTCGGCGGGAGTCATGCCGTTCAGGTCGCGCACCACACGGTTATAGTCTATCACGCGCAGATGCGATGCGGGGAACGCTACTGCCATGAAGTAATTGTATTCCTCGTCGCCCGTGTGGTCGGGATTGTTCCTGGCCTTTTCGGCACCAACAAGAGCGGCTGCCGCCGAGCGGTGATGTCCGTCGGCAATGTACATGTTGGGGATTTTGCCGAATTCCTCGGTCACCTTTTCTATCATCTTGGGGTCGGATATCACCCACAGTGTGTGGCCGAAGCCGTCGGGGGCCGTGAAGTCATACTCAGGCTCGCCTGCCGTGACGTCACGGATTATCTGTTCCAATGCCTCGTTGTCGGGGAAGGCGAAGAACACCGGCTCCACGTTGGCGTTGTTGCAGCGCACGTGCTTCATGCGGTCCTCCTCCTTGTCACGGCGAGTCAGCTCATGCTTCTTGATGCGTCCCTCCATGTAGTCGGGCACCCAGGCTGCCACTACGAATCCATACTGCGTGCGCCCGTCCATGGTCTGGGCATATATGTAATAGTTCTCCTTCTCGTCCTGACGCAGCCAGCCCTTATCCTGGAACATACGGAAGTTCTCCACGGCCTTGTCGTACACGCGTGCGTCATGCTCGTCCATACCCGGCTCGAAGTCGATTTCCGGCTTGATGATATGGTACAGGCTCATGGGATTTCCGGCGGCCTCGGCACGGGCCTCCTCGCTGTTCAGCACGTCGTACGGACGGCTTGCCACCTGCTCCACCAGCTCACGCGGAGGGCGAACGCCTTTGAACGGTTTTACTTTTGCCATTGTCTTGCAGTTTTCGTTGGTATTAGGTTCTGTTACATTGAGTGTATTTTCCCGGACCCATTACGGAGTCCTCCATAATATCTCAACGCCATAACAGCATATATATTTTGAATAAATAATAATTATAGGGCCATATTTCCGTTAAATTTCAAAGCATGCTTTTGCATTGCCGTATTCCTGCAATTGTTAAAATGAAAAACGTTAAACTCAACAACCTTATGTCAGGGCTATTGTTGGCCCTTGCCTCAACCGGTCCCATGTACGCCGGCAATACCGAGAACACACGGATGAACACTGCCGCCTCTCAACAGATTTCCGGCACGTTGCCCGTGCTGTATATCAATGTCTACAAAGCCGACGGCACTTTGGACAACGAAGTGACAGACCGCAACCTCGGCCACAAGAATTATTTCTCGGGCCGGTACTGGCTTGACCTGAACGGCTGTCAGTGGCTTGCCGACTTAGGAGCGGAATCCATCGGAAGCGAGTCCGAGCCGCTGCCTCTTGAAATCAAGGCCCGAGGCAATTATACCCGACAGGCCTTCGCCAAGAAGCCGTTCAAGCTCAAACTCGGTTCCAAGCAGAAGCTGTTGGGTCTGTCCCAAAGCAAGCATTTCGCATTGCTGGCTCATGCCGACGATAATTTCGGTTATCTGCGCAATTTCACGGGCTTCAACCTCGGGCGCCGCATCGGGCTGCCATGGACTCCGGACCAGCAGCCTGTGGAAGTGGTGATCAACGGCGATTACCGCGGCCTGTATTTCCTGACGGAAAGCATACGCATTGAAAAGGACCGCATTGACATCGCGGAACTTGACGACAACGTCTCGGACCCGGAACTGGTATCCGGAGGCTATTTGGTAGAACTTGACAACTACGACGAAGACAACCAGATTCGCATGGACGAGAAGTCGTGTGTAGCCAATCAGTGGCTCGACCGTCTGCGCGTCACATGGGACACGCCCGAGAAATATTCAGAACTGCAGCGCCGGTTCGTAACCGACCAGTTCACAGCCATGAACGACTTCGTGGGCGCCAATTCCGACCAACTCTGGAGCTACATGGACCTTGACGATGCCGCCAGGTATTACGTAGTGGAGGAAATCATGTCGCATACCGAGTCGTATCACGGCTCCACTTACCTGTTCCGCGACCGTGGCGAAGGACAGAAGTGGCATTTCTCGCCGCTGTGGGACTTCGGCAACGGTTTCAACGGCAGCACCGACCGGTTTCTGTACGACTGCGACCCCTTCGGTAACACCTGGATTCCATCGATGCGCGCCAATGCCACTTTCAACGCCAAGGTGCGCGACACCTGGATGTGGTTCATGAACACAGGCTATGATGGCATCATCGAGGATATGGATACATACGTGGCCCACATCGCCGAAGCCGCCAAGGCCGACCGCCGCCGTTGGAAAGACGCTCCCCGTCCCGATTACAATGGCGCGCAAGACGTGGCCGACAACAGCGATATGGCCTCACGCCGCGACAAGGCCGTCAATCACCTCAACGCGAAGGTAGAGTGGCTTAAGTCGCAGTTCGGCGACTTCACCTCCGTTTCCAAACCCTCCGAGCCTGCGCGCGACACGACACCCGCCGCTCCCCTCCCCGACTATGCCAAGGGAGACGGATCTTCCATCCTATTACCCGTCACGGACCCGGACGACGACACTCCCGCCACCTTCTATAACCTTCAGGGCATCCGTGTCGACTCGCCCCGCAAAGGCTCCGTCTACATCATGGTCAAAGGCAACAAACCCACCCGCTTCATCGCGAACTAATCGCATCTTGCCGGCATGGAACACAAAGAAAGCGCATCGGCTGCAAAGGCTGATGCGCTTTTTAAGTTCTTGACATTTAAGCCTTGTATCTTCTTAGTCTACAGGCGAGAACTCGTCCTTGCCTACACCGCACAGCGGGCATACCCAGCTGTCGGGAACATCCTCGAACTTCGTTCCTGCGGGCACTCCGTTGTCCGGATCGCCGATTGCCGGATCATATATCCAGCCACATACATCGCATACGTACTTCATCTCTTCGCTTAGTTATTATAATGAAACCAAAATCAAAATTAATCTATACACCATTATCAACAATCCAACCAAGGAATTTGTTCTGCATCACGTCAGGAAAAATTTTACTGCGAATTCCTTGACTTGAGTTTTGTTTTCTTGGGGATATTTTATAATTTTGCAGGTACGGATTGCGGCTCATTCATCTCTCCTTCAGTAGCCGCATACATGGAACAACAAGCCTTAGATACTACCACAATGTTAAAAACACAGTCCAAAAGCAAATATATCATTGCGTTCGCGCACATCGGAGCGCTACTGACCGTGACAGCCTGGGGCACCTCGTTTCTATGTACCAAAATTCTGATGGGCCAGGCCGGGATGACTCCGGTGGAAATCTATTTCTACCGATTCTTAGCCGCCTATCTCATACTGCTGCTGTTCACATGCCGGCATCTGTTCTGCCACAACTTTCGCGATGAAATGACCATGGCTCTGTGCGGCATCTGTTCCGGCTCGCTTTACTTCATCACCGAGAACTACGCGCTGACCCTCACCACCACGGCCAACGTGTCGCTGTTGGCGTCCATCTCGCCGATATTCACCACATTCCTGGCCGCCGCCGTGTTCCGCCAGCGTCTCAAGGCCCCTGTGCTGATAGGTTCGGCCATAGCGTTCGTGGGTGTGGGATGCATCATATTCAGTCACGGATCGTCGTTCGAAATCCGGCCCGCAGGCGACCTGCTCGCACTCTCCGCATCCTTGTGCTGGGCCATATATGCCATAGCCATCAAGCGCCTGCTGCCGTTCTATTCCTCGATGTTCATTTCCAGGAAACTGTTCTTTTACGGAGTGATCACGGCTCTGCCTATGCTGTTCATCCAGCACGGTCCGCTGCATTGGCAGGTGCTGTTCGACTTCGACAATCCTCACTATCTGATGAACTTCCTGTTCCTGGTGCTGCTCTGCTCCATCGGGGCCTACCTGGTCTGGAACGAAGTGATGAAATACCTCGGCCCCGTCACCTGCAACAACTATCTGTACATTCAGCCGGTGGTGACGATGATAGCAGGATACTTCGTCCTGGGCGAGGACATCTATATGCTCGGATACTTAGGTTGCATACTGATAATCGGAGGCCTGATAATATCCGATAAATTCCCCGACGTGCGCAAGTCAAAGCACTGACGGCGATGCCGAGACAGCTATGTTCAGGCGTTGCGGAATTTCTTGGGCGACATCCCCGTGAATTTCTTGAAGTATTTGCCGAAGAACGACTGCGACGGGAAATTAAGTTCGTCGGCAATCTGCTGTATGTTCAGGTTCGACGATTTCAGCAGCACCTTGGCTTCCAATATCACGAACCTCTCGATCCATTCCACGGCCGTATATCCGGTCTGCGCCTTGACGGTACGCGACAGATGCTTCGGAGTCACCTCCATCTTCTGCGCGTAGAAGTCCAGGAAACGCTCGGATCTGAAGTTTTCCTGCACCAGGTTCAGGAACTTGTCGGAAATCCTGCCCTGACGCGACAGTATCTCGTTATGGTATGGCTCATAGCTTTTATACGCCGTCTCGAAGATGAAGCTGACCACCTTGAACAGCAACGCCTGCGACGCATACGGGTTGTCGCGCATCTGCAGGATACGGCGTATCTCCTTGCTGAATTTCAGATACTCGGGAAACGTCTCCTCAGGTATAGGCACCACGGAATGGCGCATCGACAGCGAATAGAGCGGCGTGGAGTTCATGAACAGGAACACATTCTCCCTGAACCGTTTGGACATCACTATCACCGTAGCCTTGAAGTCGGGACTGATATATGTGGGCTGAAGGAACTGCGTGCCTCGCACTATCACCAGACTCGGGGCCTTGATGTCGTGCGATATCAGGTTGATTTCGCCCTTGGCCGAGCCACGCTGCACCACAATCCATGTGCTGGCCTCGAACTTCACGGGTTCGGTCAGCGACTTGAACATGCTCGGGTCAACATCCTCGAGCATCCAGAAATCTTCCTCCAGTATTTTCGATAATTCCTCAGGTAGATCCAGATTATAGTGGTATCCTGTCATTGCTGTCTTATTCTCTATTATACGGATTGCAATTATTCACTTTTTCTCTTATTCCAACATAACAACTCAAATTTTATTGCATTTCATGGTCAAAAAGGGACAATATAACCAAATTGGATATAATTGTGCATAATCCTATATAATCCATATATATTCTGAACAGCCGTGAGTTTCCAAACGTTATACTTTGAAAACAATGGAAACCTTAGCCACACCACATGGATGCACTGATATACATAGGAATAGGAGCCAGCGTAATACTGCTTGCCTTACTGCTGGACACAGACGACATAAAGCTGACCAAGCCCGGCAAGGTCACTGATTATAAAGAGGTGCTTGACCGCCACACCGAGGAACTGATAGGCCACGAGGCATACGTGGCCATGCTTGACCGGGTGGACCGTATCCTGGACAGGCACCGCAACGATGCCTGTCTGAGCATAAACCTTACCTCGGCCGTGTCCGATGAGGATGCCGCCGACGAACTGCACCACGTCCTGCCCGGCGAACCGTTGGAGATGTCGCGGTACACCGACGGAGGCATGGAATGCGTCGGCGTATACTCACGCGGCCTTAAGATCGGGAGCCTTATGCTGGACGATGCCGAAATGTATATCAACACGGCAAACTCCAGATCCATCACCGGCATATATGTGGCGCGCCAGGACTGCTACGGAGACTACTCAAGGCTCGACCTCGGCATCATCGTATATTACAAGGCCGTGGAAAACACCCGACATCTCGCCATCAACGATATTAAGAATTATTTCCTGAAAATTCCGGCTTCATCACGCACCGCCGGAATGGATATAGCGCAGAACTGACACCTGTTCGCCGAATCCTGACGACACGGTTTTATAGGAGCAATGGCAAGAATAATAAGTTTTGCGTTTGATTTATCTCCATTTTTGCTTATATTTGCGATAAAATTATAAAAATCATAAATGGAGACAGAAAAACCCACATACTCTTATAGCGAGGCCTACGAGGCTTCGCTTGCCTATTTCAACGGTGACGAACTTGCGGCCCGCGTATGGGTCAGCAAATATGCCCTGAAGGACTCCGGGCATAATATCTACGAACTCACCCCGGCCGACATGCACCACCGCATCGCCGGCGAGATAGCCCGCATCGAGGCAAAATATCCCAACCCCATGAGCCACGAGGAGGTGTTCGAACTGCTCGACCGCTTCCGCTACGTTGTGCCTCAGGGTTCGCCCATGGCCGGCATAGGCAATAACCTGCAGGTGGGCTCGCTGTCCAACTGCTTCGTGATCGGCCTGGACGGTCACCCCGATTCCTATGGCGGCATCATCCTGATCGACGAGGAGCAGGTGCAGCTCATGAAGCGTCGCGGCGGTGTGGGCCACGACCTGTCGCACATCCGCCCCAAGGGCACGCCTGTCAAGAACTCGGCGCTGACCTCCACCGGTCTCGTGCCGTTCATGGAGCGCTACTCCAACTCCACACGCGAGGTGGCCCAGGACGGACGCCGCGGCGCACTGATGATGACAGTGTCCATCAAGCATCCCGATGCCGAGAAATTTATTGACGCCAAGATGGAAGCCGGCAAGGTTACGGGCGCAAACGTATCGGTCAAGATCGACGACGACTTCATGCGTGCCGCAACCGAGGGACGCCCCTATACCCAGCAGTTCCCCATCAACTCCGACAATCCCGAGACCAAGACCGAAATAGACGCCACGGCCCTGTGGAACAAGATAACGCACAATGCCTGGAAGTCGGCCGAGCCCGGCGTATTGTTCTGGGACACGGTGCTGCGCGAGTCAGTGCCCGACTGCTACGCCGACCTCGGTTTCGAGACCGTCTCCACCAACCCCTGCGGCGAGATTCCCCTCTGTCCCTACGACAGCTGCCGACTGGTGGCCATAAACCTGTACAGCTACGTAAAGAACCCCTTCACGCCGCAGGCCGAGTTCGATTTCGACCTTTTCCGCAAGCATGTGGCTAAGACCCAGCGCGTGCTGGACGACATCATCGACCTGGAGATGGAGAAGATAGACGCCATCATCGCCAAGATAGAGACCGATCCTGAGACCGCCGAGGTGAAGGGTGCCGAGCTGAACCTGTGGCGCAAGATACGCACCAAGACCCTGATGGGGCGCCGCACGGGCGCCGGCACCACCGGCGAGGGCGACATGCTGGCCGCGATGGGCCTGCGTTATGGCTCGGACGAGGCCATCGAATTCTCGGTCAGGGTGCACCGCGAACTGATGCTGGCTTACTACCGAGCTTCGGTCGACATGGCCGAGGAGCGTGGCCCGTTCGAGGTGTACGATGCCAAGCGCGAGGAGAACAACCCCTTCATCGGCCGTCTGCGCGAGGCCGATCCCGAACTGTACGACAAGATGGTGCGCGTAGGTCGCCGCAACATCGCCTGCCTCACCATCGCTCCGACCGGCACCACGTCCATCATGACGCAGACTTCGTCGGGCATCGAGCCGGTGTTCCTCCCCGTCTACAAGCGCCGCCGCAAGGTCAACCCCAACGACGTGGACGTGCACGTGGACTTCGTGGACGAGACGGGCGATTCGTTCGAGGAATACATTGTCTACCACCACAAATTCCTGGAGTGGATGCGCGTCAACGGCATCGAGCCTAAGAAGAACATGACCGCAGAGGAAATAGACGAGTTAGTGGCCAAGTCTCCGTATTATAAGGCCACGGCCAACGACATCGACTGGATGGCCAAGGTGCGTATGCAGGGCGCCATCCAGAAATGGGTGGACCACAGCATCAGCGTCACCATCAACCTGCCGGCCGACGTGTCGGAGGAGCTGGTGAACCACCTCTACGTCGAGGCATGGAAGGCCGGCTGCAAGGGATGCACCGTCTACCGCGACGGAAGCCGCGACAACGTGTTGGCGGCCGTAACCAAAAAGGAATCCAAGCATTCGCACTATATGGCCAGCCCCGAGGCCATCCAGAAGCGCCCGGCAGAACTGGAGGCCGACGTGGTGCGTTTCCAGAACAACAAGGAGAAATGGATAGCGTTCATCGGCCTGGTCGACAACAAGCCTTACGAGATATTCACCGGTCTGGCCGACGACGAGGACGGCATCTTCTGTCCCAAGAGCGTGAACCACGGCAAGATCATCAAGACCGTGGACGAGAACGGCAACAAACGCTATGACTTCCAGTTCATCAACAAGCGCGGCTACAAGACCACCATCGAGGGCCTGAGCGAGAAGTTCAACCCCGAGTTCTGGAACTATGCCAAACTGATTTCGGGCGTGCTGCGCTACGGAATGCCTATCGAGCAGGTTCTCAAGCTGGTAGGCGGTCTGGAACTCGACTCCACCAGCATCAACACCTGGAAGATGGGCGTGGAGCGCGCGCTGAAGAAGTATATGCCCACCGGCACCGTGGCCAAGGGTCAGAAATGTCCCAAATGCGGCGCCGAGACCCTGGTATATCAGGAAGGCTGCCTGATATGCACCACCTGCGGCACATCCAAATGCGGATAATGTAAAGAATTATTTCAACAATCTAAATAAAATCAATACGTATGGAACTCGTATTCAACATCAATTACCATACAGTCTGGGGCGAAAGCCTCTATCTGTGCGGTGATCTGGCGGAACTCGGCGACGGCGACCCCCACAAGGCGCTGGAGATGAAGCTCACCAGTCCCGACACGTGGCAGCTCACCCTGGACCTGGACTCCGACCCGTCGGACTTCAACTATTGGTTCGTGGTCAAGAGTCCCGACAAGGCTTGGCGCTTCGAATGGGGCAAGCCTCACAGATATGTGGCCGGTTCGGGCATCCGCTCGGTCCTGATTTTTGACTCATGGCACGAGCAGCCGCACGACAAGCCATTCTATTCATCGGCCTTCACCGAGGGCATATTCCACCGCTCGCACCGCGATCAGCCCCTCAAGGCCCTGCCCGGCACCATCAACATCCGCGTGGAGGCACCGATGCTCAATCCCCACGAGGTACTGGCCGTAACCGGCGAGGGCGACCTGCTGGGCAACTGGGACCCCAAGCAGGCCATCCGCCTGAACGACGCGCACTTCCCGGTGTGGGAGCTGAACCTGCCATTCGACCGTCTCCGTCCGCCGTTCGAGTATAAGTTCATCATTATAAACGACACCGACGGCTCCGTGCAGTGGGAGGCGGCCAACAACCGCATCTTCGGCATCGTGCCCGAAAGTTTCGACCAGCAGATAGTGATAGACGGCACACGCTTCGCCAATCCCAAGCCGGGCTGGCGCGGAACCGGTACGGCAATCCCCGTATTCTCCATCCGCACCGACGAGGACTTCGGCGTGGGCGACTTCATCGACATCAAGCAGATGGTGGACTGGTGCCACGCCACGGACCAGAACGTCCTGCAGCTGCTCCCCGTCAACGATACCACGCTTACCGGCACATGGGTGGATTCATACCCCTATCGCGCCAACTCCATCTTCGCGCTGCATCCCATGTTCCTGCGTCTGCAGGAGGTAGGCCGCCTCAACAGCACCAAGCGGATGAAGTATTTCGAGGAGAAGCAGGCCGAGCTAAACGCCCTGGAGCAGATTGACTATGAACTGGTCAACGCCGTGAAGCACGAGTATCTGCGCGAAATCTTCGCACAGGACTTCGCACAGACGGCCGCCACGCGCGACTATCAGGACTTCCTGCGCCACAACGACTACTGGCTGCGTCCGTACTCGGCATGGAGCGTGCTGCGCGACGAGAACCATACGTCCGACCACAGCCGGTGGGGCATGTATTCGGTCTATGACCCTGAGCGTGTCAACGAGTTCATCATGTCGCACAAGGCGGAGACGGACTATTACTGCTTCCTGCAGTATCATCTGGACCGTCAGCTGCACATAGCGCGCGACTACGCCCATTCGGCGGGCGTGGTGCTGAAGGGCGACATTCCGATTGGCATCTCGCGCCATAGTGTCGACGCTTGGTGCAATCCGGAGCTGTTCAACATGGACACCTCCGCGGGTGCGCCGCCGGATGATTTCTCCGTACTTGGCCAGAACTGGGGATTCCCCACCTACAACTGGGAGATGATGGCCCGCGACGGCTTCCAGTGGTGGAAGGACAGGTTCCGCAAGATGTCGGAGTATTTCGACGTGTTCCGTATCGACCATATCTTAGGTTTCTTCCGTATATGGCAGATTCCCCTGGATGCCGAGCATGGCCTGTTGGGTTACTTCAACCCTGCGTTGCCCTTTAGCGCCGACGAGTTGCGCGACCGTTACGACTTCTGGATCGATGCCGACGTCATGACACATCCCCTCATCCTGGACTGGATGCTTGACGACTTCTTCGGCCCGTACCGCAGCGAGGTTGTAGACACGTTCCTGGATCGTGTCAGTGGCGACCGTTACGCCCTGCGCCACTTCGTCAACACGCAGAAGAAGGTGGTGGAATACTTCGCCGACAAACCCGACGACGAGAAGCATCAGCGCATCAAGAACGCGCTGTTAGGCATCATCGACGACGTCCTGTTCATCGAGGATCCCTACCAGCCGGGCCATTACCATCCGCGCATCGCGGCGCAGTACACCTATCAGTTCCGCGTGCTGTCCGACTATGCGAAGTGGAACTTCAACCGTCTGTACAACGACTTCTTCTATCACCGTCACAACGACTTCTGGTATAGCAAGGCTATGTGGAAGCTGCCGCCGCTGCTCGACTCCACCTCGATGCTGGCCTGCGGCGAGGACCTCGGCATGATACCCGACTGTGTGCCCGCCGTGATGCACAAGATGGAGATTCTGTCACTCGAGATCCAGCGCATGCCCAAGGATCCGGCCCTGCAGTTCGGCGACACATGGCATTATCCTTACTATTCCGTCTGCACCACGTCGACTCACGACATGGGCGGCATCCGCGAATGGTGGGAAAGCGACCATGAAATGGCCCAGCGATTCTACAACAACGTGCTGCACGAGGGCGGCGGGGCACCGTACTTCGCCGAGCCGTGGATATGTTCAAAGATTGTGGAAATGCAGCTGAAGAGTCCGTCGATGCTCTGCATCCTGCCGTTGCAGGACTGGCTGTCGACCGATGGCGAGTTACGCCGCGAGAATCCCAAGGACGAAATCATCAACGTGCCGGCCAACCCGCGCCACTACTGGCGCTACCGCATGCACCTCAACGTCGGCCGCCTCATCGCCGAGCACGACTTCAACAACACCCTCAAAGAACAGATCCGAAACTCCGGCCGTTAACTCTTCGGCCTAAATCCGGTCGTTAATTATCCGGTTTCCATTCATAGCAAAGCCCCGACTCGCCGAGCCGGGGCTTTGAATTCATACTCTTACCGTCATGCTTTACGCTTTATGCGTTGCGCATGATTCATTTGCCGATGTATTTGCGACCGTTCTTGATATAGGGTTGACCGGCGTTGGGACTCGCGATGCGACGGCCCGACAGATCGTAAAGGACATCGTTATCTCCACGGTCGGACATAACTTCCGTCATACCCGATGTGGCGTACTCCTGAAACTCATACTTCTCCAGGTTCACGAAATCGGCGTCGGTCACAGGCTCCTCGTCGTCATACGAATCGTAGTCAAGCTCCTTTACTACGTATGTCTCAGGCAATCCGGCCTGCGATGAATATGTCACCGCTCCCTTCTTATAGACCTCGTAATCATAGTAGCCGTCCATCATCATATAGTCCATATCCGTAAGGCAATTATGCCATGCGTCATACTCAGTCTTGAGACGCATTTCCAGGGAATCCACAATAAATCCCATATTAGCCTTCACTATGATTTTCATGTCCATGCCGCCATTTTCAAGAACCATGTTGCTGATGGAACTGCCGTTGATGTTCATGCCCTCCAACATGCCGTTTATCGTACCGTTATAACTACCGTTGTCAGTATATTCGAACGCGAATATCAACTTGCTCATCGACTCATCCGCAGCGCCTGAATCAGTGTCAAATGTTTCAATCGTACACTTCTCAATAAGATTGCCGTCACGTACGAACAAACCGAGCTCGTCGTATGGAATAAGCAACTGTCCGTTGGTTTCCTTCCATGTGATGTCATAATACCTGCTTGCAAGTTTCCAGCCATCCACATATTCATAACCCGTAATCCTGTTCGCCTTGCCGTCCGCGCCATATTCCATGGTGAGTTTTTCGGATTCCTCGCCGTCCTCTGAATATACCACTTCCGTGACGTTTCCCTGGCCGTTACGCGTCACGCGGCATCCCTCCGACGTGCCGGCAACCCATCCGGCGCCATTGTATGTCTCCGTCACTTTCTTGATACAGAAATCCTTTACGACAGTGTCGTACTCATAACGGGTCCGGATAGCGGGCATCAGCATCTGTCGGCTATCATTCCACAGGCTTTCCTCTTCCGCCTTGATATTTCCATCCGTGTCATAAGTATATACGGTTTCCCGAATCACCGTTCCCGCGGCATCTGCCTCCGACTCACGGCTAAGCCTGCCTTCAGGAGTGTAATCTCGCATTATGACAGTCGCCGGGCCCCAGGAGCCGTTCTGCCAATCGTATTTCAGTATCCTGCCCGGTAACGTCTTGGCTGACGAAGCGGCGCGTCGGTTCTTCTCCTGTCTGTGTTGCGTCAGCATTTGCGAAAATGTCCTGACTGCATCCGACCTCACGGCCTGTGCGTCAGCGGTTGTAGCCGACATCATACCGTTGCAGCATATAGCGCAGCATACTCCCGTCAGCATCATGCGTAGTGTAGATTTCATTTTCATAGATTAAGTAAATAATTAAATTTATACATCGATTTTGGATATGGTCAGTCAATCAGTCGGGTGCCTGCGGAGATTGCTTCGATTTACGGTGCCAGCCGCCGATGGTCAGACCTAAGGATATACCCACAGTGTTGTACCCTTTGCGCACGATGAATGCGTACCCCGTGAAACGAATCCAGCTGAACAGCTCGACACCGAACCGGGGAATAAAACTGAGAGTACAACCGTCTGTTTCATACGGATGCCAATATCCTACCGTTGAGTACACCGTATATCCGATGCCTAATCCCGCAAAAGGATTCAGTCTGTGTCCCTGACGAAAATTATAGTCTGATACAACACCAATGGTAAAAGTGCTATTTGACTGATCGGTTGTGTATAAGTCGGCTATATCCGGGTTGATAGGAGGCATCTTATTCTTGAAATCATAGCCCGTGCCGTCAAAACGCAGGAACGCGCCCACATCCCAGCCAGTATTCTTAATATTGCCGCGAAGTTCAAGACCGCAGGTCGTGGCACCATCCGCCCAGACGCCATGATACTTGAATCCGGTTCCGAGTCCGAAGAATATCTCGGCCTCGAAAGGCCAAACCCTTTCCGGTTTCTCCATAAACCGGAAACGGTTCGATTCCGGCTGAGTTGGTGCCGTCTGAGTTTGTTCCGTCTGGGCAAATACAGTCAGAAATGACAGTATTGCCACCAACGTTATTGCGACACGTTTCAATGATGCGTTCATACTCATGTGTTTTGTTGTTTTTCTATATGACGCAAATATTCCCGGAAGGTTCTACCCTAAGACAAAAAATATTCATAATCTCCCGATTGTAGTGGAATCGTGGCGTGGCAGTGGCGTAGGCACTCCGTGCCTCGCTCGCATCTTGACAGGAGAACAGTAGAACAGTAGCAGCTGTTTGTGCGTGGCACGAAGTGCCTACACTACTATATTCATGTCCGGGACAACCGGCGCTACCATTTCATAATCACTTGTTGTTCTGACTAATAGCCCAATCATCGATTTTGGATTATGTTGACATACGTGTCGTCCGGCCCGTAATGATGGAGTTCTATCTTGCGTTTTTGGCCTGTCTTATTAGGCTCGACCATAAAACGCGTGGACCTGTCTTTAGATGACACTTCTACTTTGAGCCAATTATGTGTGAATATAGTGTCATATTTATATATACAGAATATATCTTCATGCTTGGTCGATTGCTGTGGTTCAACATAGTAACCTCGGAAATCCAAATTCGAAGTAATGGTACCGCCCTCGCTTGGAAACGTTATTTTACGCGGGAATCTTTTATCACGTTCATACAGGTGGCAACCTGACAGAACGATTCCCGACAATAAAATGGACATAAACAGTCCTATAAGCTTAACAATATTTTTTGAATTCATACTTTTTTTATATAAAACTGATAAATCAATTCTTTTAGTATAAAACTATCTAATAATCCGAGAATTAATAATAATCATATTATCTACGGAGTCTGACAGGAAGTATTGTGGAAATTCCACAATACTTCCATATCATTACTCGTAAGTTTTAATCATATACCAGTATACGGACAGAATTGTTATAATTTATCTTCTTGCCGTTATCATTTTCATTATCATAGATGTTATACTTGCTTTTCAAATTGAATACGCCATCTATATAGAATCCATTACAATCTCCACCCCATCCGAAATCACAATGAACCATTTTTATATCTTGTGCACCATATTTTGATGTTCTATAGCCATCAATATTCCAGGCATGTGCATTATAAAATTTGATACCGGGCATCCCGCTGATTGCCAAGGGATGATTATTATCAATCATTTCCTTAATCCTATCAAACGAGTTCTCTATATTGGCTACACCATGATATCCATTTCTTGAAAGAAATTTTTTTGCCCTATATGGGAATACAAACGTTCCTTCGTAGAAATACCATGGATTGCATCCATCAGCCACAGCACGTAGAAATAAAGCGACTTCGGCTGATGAACCCGATCTATAATTGTTGATAATGTCCCAATCGAAAGTATGATCATGATATGTAAAGGTTTCTGGATGTCGATTGTATGCTAATATCTTAGCAAGAGCCAAGGGGAAACAGCCGGTTGAAGCGTGCTTTTCCTTTTTCGATAAGAACTTCTTAACCATTGGGAAGTAAATATTTAAGTAGGGAGATTGCCACCAATCAACAAAATTAGAGAGTAAAGGTCCTTTAATTACAACATCCGATTCGTGAAGTGTGGGGCCAGAGCCTCCACCGCCAATCTCCACTCCATCCAAGCCCCGCGGATCACGCATATGATTATCATTGACCTTGTTGTCATTGATGTTGTTCCGTGCATAATCTATTGAACTGCCTACAATGTATGTTTCAAGTTCATCATTGGGAGTCGTTGAGCTATTCATTGTATCAAGCGGCTCATATCCTGACGTATCGAAATCTCCTATGAGGTACTCTCCTTCTTCCTCAATATAGAAATCGACAGTGTTTGGATTGATAAAAGTTTCCGTACCTCCGCCCGGAACGGTATCAGTAAAGAATCCGGGGCCGTCCAGGGGGAATCCTTTATACAATGGCCGGTTGCCGTATGTTGCTTCATAACGGGCTATCGCATCTTCGCTTATTTCTCCTTGCTCCGACACTCCTATTACCGGCGTTTCGACTCGTTTATCGGCAGCAAGTAGAGCGAATCCCTGCTGGTTTTCGAAATTCGCCACATACAACAGCGTCGTCGTATCCTCGGCTTCGCCTCGGGTGGCCTTGTCATAGTTTCTGATGCCAATCAGATTCTTTACGCGCGGAGCGGAAGCTGATGTCCTTGTGTTTCCCCTGCTGTTGGCGGCGAAGAACGCATCCAGATTGGCAAGCGCCTCTTCTTCCGAGATCCGGAAGGGATTGGTGCCGTTGTCTGTGTTCGTCTCTGTGACAGGTGCAGCCGGCATATCCTGGTTGCTGACACATCCCGTCAGACAACAGCCGGCCATAACCAGTGCCGCAATAATACTTAGCTTTTTCATAATTTCTCCTTGTATAGTTAGATATGTTTAGTGATTTGTTAATTCAAAGGCACTTCGCCTTCTGCAATCCAGTCCTCTGCTTCTATGCGAATTATTAGAGTTTCTGTACACACTTCCGGCACATCGAATGTGACGTTAATGGTTGAGGAATAATCCAATGTGTTGCCATTCGCATCACAGAGGAATACCTGTGCCATCATTTCCTCATCACCAGATACCTGTATCTGACGACACTCATCATCATACACCACGTCTATCGGAAGACGTTGGGGTAATCTTAACACTGTGGTGTTCTTACTGTGGGTATCCCTATGATACTTAAGGTATACCTTTTCTTGGGAAGCATTCGACATAAAGCTTACGAATGTTAACAACATTCCCAGCAATAGAATTGATTTTTTCATGTGACTATGATTGGTTTTCTGCTGCAAATGTATAATGATTAAAGTTTTCATCCAACAAAAAAAAGTTTGACAATTAAAATTTTACAATACTGATACTCTTGTACATACGAGTCTCAATTTTTTAGATACGGTTTTAGACATCAAAAAGTTTGACAGATCATTGTGCAATGGCTTTTGGGAGCAAATAATTATAATTAACTTTGTCGTTGAAAACAAAGCTTTTTTATTGATATCTACCCTAAGACAAGTAATTATGACTCAACCTAAACGTTCAGTATATATTTTTTTCATCACAATTATTGTTATGGCTTTCTCATGCTGTGAAAGAGATCGTGAAGCTATGAGCCACTTGGATGTAGCGGAAAATATCATTAATTCGAGGCCTGATGTCGCTCTGACCATCCTCGACAGCATTCATCCTGAAGGTTTAAACTGTCGACGGGCGAAAGCAAGATATGCACTTCTGTTTTCAATGGCATTGGACAAAAATTATGTTGATACCACATCTTTTGACGTACTCCAGCCCGCTATAGATTATTATATAAAGAACGGCACTCCTGATGAAAAACTTAGAACCTATTATTATCAAGGGCGTATTTACCAAAATCGACAAGAAAACGATTCTGCTTTACAATGTTTTGCATATGGTAAAGAATACAGACAAGATATAACTGATACTCTGACAATGGCAAATCTTTTAGTGGCTCAAGCTACTATATTTTTCACCATTTATAAGATTAACGACTTCATTAAAGACAATCTTGATGCTGCAAGTCTATTCAATAAAATTGGTCGTTTCGACTCAGAACTATTCTGTTTAACCAATGTATTGGATGGCAGTTTTGTAAAAGAAGACAAACATCTCGCGGACAGCATACTAAAAATCGTACAAAACAGAAGTCAACAATATCCCAAACTCCAAGAAGATATTATACCATATATGCTGACATATAATGTCAAGTTTGGAACTAAAAGCGATGTCATAAATGTAATTAACAATTATTATTCATCTGATGATATTGACGATGAAAGAAAGATTGATTTAGCTTCAGCTTATTATAATATTGGCGAGGTAGATAATGCACTGCAAATTATAAATTCATTGCCTAAAGTATCTGATTATAGGCATTCTCTGAAATACCTATCAATAACGGCTCAGATTTTAGAAGGGAAGGGAGATTATGCAAATGCTTTGAAGGCGTATACAAATTTTTACACTGCTTTGGATTCCATCCATCAGAATATATTTACGCATGATCTGCTTTTTGTAGAAAAACGTCACGAAATAGAGAAAGCCAACCTTATTGAAATTCAGAAAAAGAATAGAATTATATGGCTTAGTATCGGCATTATATTAGTAAGCCTTATTGTTACGGTGTTGATTTATTATCGCTATCGGCTTGGCAAAACACAACGGTTGCTGGCAATACAGGAGAATGAAAAATTAAAGTTGGAATCTGATGCAAATGCCTTAAAGGCTGAGAATCTGGAATACCAACTGCAACAATTAAAAGAAGAAAGCGTATCTCTTAAGAACATTCTTAATGCCCGGCAAGATCTGGATCAGCCGGTTCAGAACGCAATCCAAATCAGGCTGGATATGCTTAACAAACTGTTGGCAACAAGTATTGCCGACAATGCGACTTACTCAAAACAATACGAAGAATGGAGGGATCAGTTATTAGAACACAAAGAAGAATTCATGAACTCCACAAGACTTGCATATAAGGCGACACATCCCATGTTTATTGATTATCTTGAGAAACATGGTTTGTCAAACGATGAAATCAATCACGCATGCCTATATGCAATCGGGCTGAAAGGTAAGGATGTCGGCAACTATACACAACACTCAAGATATTATCACATCAGTAGTGACATCCGTAAGAAACTGGGCATAGACGAGCATCAGACCAACCTTGGAATCTACATCCGCAAACTCCTGAAGCAGTTATAGACTAATCAGGGTTATAGAGTCAGTCGCGATTGTAGTGCGTTAGTCGCGGTTGTAATGGGGCATCTCGGCGGGTATTACCATGGAGATTTCCACCATGCCGGCTATGGCTCCCGTCGCGTCGCGCCACGGTGTCTGGTATATCATCTTCCGGACGCCATGCTTCAGGATGGTATAGGAATTGCTTTCGCCTGTTGACAGCATCCTGCGTATCTTCTCGCGCGCATGTTCCGGATGACAACCGAACAGATTCGTGCCTATCAACGATTTGCCGTCCTTGCAGAACGTCTCGCGCGATTTCCGGTTCATGTACACTATCACTCCCTCCTTATCGCACACGGTCACGGCGCAGTTCATCGCCTCCGCCCACGGGAATCCGCATTCCAATCCGTTCAACATTTCATTCTCCATATTATCATCCTCCTTATAATTCTTGAAAAGTGTTATAACCGTTACAGCAGCGAGGCGATGCCGGACTCGCTGATCAGGGTGTAGACCTTGTTGCCGTTGGGCGTCAGCGACGGGTCGGGCAGCGCGAACAGGCGGGCTATGATGTCCTCCATCTCGCGGTTGGATAGTTTTACGCCACGGCGTATGGCGCCGGAACGGGCCATGACCAAGGCCACCTTCTGACGCAACGTGGCGCCCGGCTGATATTCGTTGCCGTAGTTCACGGAATCCTCGGTTACGGAGTCAAGCACCCGCAGCAGCACATCCTTGGCTTCGTGGGCCTTGACCATAGACGGCACGGCGTTGATCTGCCAGTCGCTGTCGCTGAGATATTCAAGCGAGAAACCGAGGCTTTCCATGTTGCCGAGCACGCCGGCCAACGCCATCTGCTGGCTTTCGTCCAGTGTCACCTTCTCGGGAAACATCAGCGGCTGGGACACCACATCCTGATGACCCGTGCGCTGCAGGTATTCCTCGTACAGTATCTTGACATGCGCGCGATGCTGATCTATCACCAACAGACTCTCCCCCTGCGTGGTGATGATGTATTTCTGGTTGAACTGAATGCATATCGCACCCATTCCGGACGTCATGCCGGGCGTGTCGAGACCCGCAATGGTCTGAGCAGGCGCGGACGCCGGCTCGGGCGTTTCCATCCGGCTCCGGGGTGCGGGATCGGGATATATGTCGCTCCAGTTGCGCGTCACCTGCGTGGGCCGGTAGTTCTGCCCTATCGTGTGTCGCTTCACCTCCTCGAAGGGGTTGTAGTCAGGCCGGAATCCCATGTCCGGGGCCTTTGGCATCTCGCCCTGCTGCAACGGACGCACGTCCAGCTCATCGGAGTTGAAGTCAATGCTCGGCACGGCCGAAAACTTACCCAACGATGTCTTGACGGCCTGCGTCAATATAGGCCATATCGCATTCTCGTTCTCGAACTTTATCTCGTTCTTGGTGGGATGGATGTTCACGTCGATGGTGTCCGGGCTCACAGTGAACACTATGAAGTAACAGGGCTGTGTGCCGGGCGCTATCAGATTCTCGTAGCACGCCGTTATGGCCTTATGGAAATAGGGATGGCGCATGTTGCGTCCGTTCACTATCAGATACTGCAGAGGATTGCGCCGGCGCGCGAATTCCGGACGCGATATGAAGCCCTCTATCTTCACTATCGGCGTGTCGATGTCCACCGGCAGCAGATGGTCGCTCTTAAGCGTGTTTTTCCATATATCCTCTATGCGCTGGCGCAACGTGCCGGGGCGCAGCTCTATCGTGCGCGATCCGGTGTCGATGCTGAGGCGCAGCTTATGGTTCACAAGTGCCAGCCGTTCGAACTCGCGCATGATGTTGCTCAGCTCCACGCTGTCGCTTTTCAGGAACTTTCGCCGCGCCGGCACGTTGAAGAACAGGCGCTTCACGGCTATCACCGTACCATGGTCGGTGGCTATGGGCTGCTGGCTCTTTACCTTCGACGCCTCTATGACTAAGTGCGTGCCTAACTGTTCGCCGCTCTTGCGCGTTTTCAGCTCCACTTCCGATATGGCGCAGATGGATGGCAAAGCCTCACCGCGGAAGCCCATGCTGTGAAGTGTAAAGAGGTCGCCGGCCTGTCGTATCTTGGACGTGGCATGACGCTCGAACGCCATGCGCGCGTCTGTATCCGACATGCCCATGCCGTTGTCCTGCACCTGTATCAGTGTCTTGCCGGCATCGCGTATCACGATGCTGATTTCCGTGGCGCCGGCATCTACGGAGTTCTCTACAAGTTCCTTGATCACCGACGCCGGCCGCTGTATCACCTCGCCGGCCGCTATCTGGTTGGCCACCGAATCCGGCAGCAGCTTGATTATATCGCTCATAGACTGTTTCTCCTGCTTTTTGGACTATTTCCCCTGCTTTTTGGCCGTGCGCACCATTCCCTTGTACTCCGACGGTTTGGGCGGCGCGGCCTTGATGGGCGACGCCTCGCGGAACCATTGCTCCAGCGCCTCAGGCACCTCGCCGAGCTCGTCTATCCAGCGTACCCGGTCGCCATACCAGCCACGCTGCGGCCTGAGCATGTCCAGCCAACGGAAGCCCTGCAGGAATTTCTGCGACTGCTTCACCTGTCCTATGGGCGTAACCGTTCCGGACACTTCGGGCCACATCTTGAGATGGTCCAGCTTGCCGTCCACGAAATCAATGGTCAGATACGAGCTTTCGGCATTCACCAGCTTGTTGACGGTCGAATCCGATTCCTGCGGCAACACGATGGTCTGCACATTGCCTTCCACTTCCAGACGCTTTATCATCTCGTTGTCGATAAAGGCTTTCATCTTCGTTCCCGACAGCTGCTGGTAGAAGTCCTCGTCCACATGCTCGCCGAGTATGCCCGATTCGGGCAGGTATGCCCAGTCCACGGTCGAGTCATTCAGGTGCAGGTCGATGCGGTTGCCCATCACCTGACGCTCGCCGCTCCATACCAACGGCTTGCGCAGCATGTACATCATCGAGTCGTGCTGCACGTATATCATGGTGTCGGCCACGCCCTGCGCGTCCTTGTTGAAGAACCGCGCCTTACCGATGGCCTTGGCCACGTGGAAGTCCTTGGGTATCATGAAGGCCGAGTCGCGGCCGAGCTTGTCGAGCCTCGGTCCGGGCGGTGCCGGAGGCACCGTGTCGACGGCAGCCAGACTGTCAAGTGTATCGGTGCTATTAGAGTTATTAGAGCAATCGACACTGTCTGATGGCTCTGATGGCTCTGACCTCTCTGACCTCTCTGATACCGGCGCCTGTTCTTCCGATTCCTCCGGCAACTTCGGCTTCTCTCCCCAGCCGGGCAATTGGAACTTATAGGGCAGCAGCGACAGCACCACGGGCATCGAGTCGGCTATCTGCTGCAGCGATTCGAACCGTGCGAGTCGCGCACGTGTGGCGGCCGACAGCATATTGTCGAGCGAATCGGGCCACACCATCTCCTGCACTATGTACGACAATATTGTGTCGGCGCGCAGGAACAGCGAGTCTGGGCGCGAATATTCTATCAGCAGCGGATATTCCGTGGCCATTGCGGTGCGGGTCGAGTCGTTGTATTCGCCGTATCCGCCTATCAGCTGCACCTTGCGCGCGGTGTCGGTCAGCACCATGGGCTGCTGGTGCTTGCTCTTGTCGCGGAACATATACGCGCGGCTCAGGCGCGTCAGTTTGTCATAGATGATGGAATCACCCTCAAGCCATGTCACGTTGTTGGCGCTATCCCTGTGCGTGATAGTGGAACGCGACGTGAGCTGCGCGTGATCGGTCCGGGTGTCGTACCATCCCTTGGTGGTCACGATGGTGTCATTGGCACCCTCTATGACTGTATGGGTGTTGATGTCGG
Organism: Porphyromonadaceae bacterium UBA3318; assembly: GCA_002361235.1. GTDB lineage: Bacteria > Bacteroidota > Bacteroidia > Bacteroidales > Muribaculaceae > Lepagella. The sequence continues at coordinate 26,832 of DESI01000005.1, forward strand.
CTATATGTGTCTCGGTGTTGTAGTCCAGCTCGCTGGTGCGCAGCTTGTAGCCGTCCTTGTTGTTCACCAGCTTGACGTCGTCGCGGAACTTAGCCTGCTTGGTGTTCGGGCTGTATTCGCCGTAAATCGAGGTAAGCGTGTTGACGTCATCCTGCAGCACACCGCCGGTAGTGTACCATCCGCGCTCGTTCATCACGTCATAGTCCAGCGAGTCGGTCTTCAGGTTGACAGTGCGGTTCTTCAGCTCCACCTTGTCGCGCGAGGGGCCGCGCACCAGCGTGGCATGCTTCTCCAGACCATCGTAATACAGCTTGTCGGCATACACGAACAGTGTGTCGCCCTGGCGCATCTCCACGTGTCCGAAGGCATCCATCGAATTCTTCTCCGGATAGTAATAGGCCGAATCGCAGAACATCCACATGCCGCCCTGACGGAACTTGACCGTTCCCTTCACAATCTGGAACTCCTCGTATTCGTTGGCGGGACGGAACAGCGAGTCGGCGTGTTCCAGAAACACCTTGTCGTCCTGAAACCTGTTGACGTCGGGAATCTGCGGCTTGATCGGCTCGCGGGGTTTGGGACGCGTATAGGTCTCGGTCTTGGGCTTATTCCTGGCCGACTGCGCACGGGCGTCGCCGATCCAGCTCCACGCCAGACCCAGCAGCGCCAGCGCCACCATCAATACTATCGCCTGTCTACCCTTCAGCATGGTCTGTTTATTTTATCCAGCCTTCGTACTGGAACTCGCAGCCTTCCCAACCGTCTGTAATCTTGGTGTATGTGTTCTTTATCTTCTTCTCGATCCATTCCTTCAGGATCCGTTGCTTCTCGTAGCCTTCATACATGCTCTTGATCATGTTGAAGTCGTCGGCCAGCGTAGCCTTGTGTCCGGGAATGCGCTTGGTGAGACGCACTATCGACACCACGTCGCGGTTCTTGCGCGGATCCTTCATTATGAACGCTTCCGATATGTCGCCTGGCTGCATCAGCTCCAGTTTCTCGGCTGCTTCGGCGGGAAGGTCCTGCATCTCGAAGCGGTTGCTGCCGGTTTTCGGATTGATCATGATTCCCTTATTGTTCTTCGTATCCTTGTCCTGCGACACATAGCGGGCTGCCTCCTCGAACGAGAACACGCCTCCCACTATCTCCTTGCGCAGCGAGTCGAGACGCACCACGGCGGTGTTCAGGTCCTTGGCTGCCACTTTGGGCGTAAGCAGAATGTGGCGCACGTTCACCTGGTCGCCGCGCTTGTCTATCAGCTGGATGATGTGATAGCCGTACTCGGTCTCCACGATACGCGACACCTTCTTGGGGTCGTTCAGGTTGAAGGCCACTGCCGAGAACTCAGGCACGAAGTCGGCGCGCCCGTGATAGCCCAGCTCGCCTCCCTGCAAGGCCGATCCGTCCTCGCTGTATGCGATGGCCAGCGTCGAGAACTCGGCCTCGCCCTTGTTGATTCGGTCGGAATATTCGCGCAGACGGGCCTTGATGTCGTCTATCTCCTGCTGCGGAATCTCGGGATTGATGGTGATGATCTGAGCCTCCACCTGCATCGGCACGTACGGGATGCTGTCCTCGGGCAGCGAGGCGTAGTATTTCTTAACCTCGTTGGGCGTACCCTTCACGTTCTTGGTCAGCGAGTTCTGAACCTGCTCGATAATGTAGTTGTTGCGCATCATGTCCATCAGCTGCGTGCGCAGCGCCGGCATGCTCTTGTGGAAATATTCCTCGACTTTCTCGCGCGAGCCGAGATTGGCCACGAAGTAGTCTATACGCTTGTCCACCTGCGAGGCCACCTGATTCTCGGGGGCCTCCACGGTGTCTATCTTGGCCTGGTGCAGAAACAGCTTGTCCACGGCCATCCGCTCGGGAATGACGCAATACGGGTCGCCGCCGAGGTTCACGCCCTCCGAGCGCAACTGCGAATACTGCTCCTCGACGTCCGACTTGAAGATAGCCTCGTCGCCCACTATCCACGCCACCTCGTCCACAACGTTCTTCTGTATCGCCGCGGCTGCGGTCACCACGACCATCGCTGTCATCACGGCTCCTGTGGCCAGTTTCAACTTATTCATAATGTTTATCTTTTTTCTGTTTGCAGTTCCGAGATCTTCCCGGTCGCAGGGTCATACAATCCTTTGCGCAGGCGTCCCTCATTGATCTCGTGTCGGTATATGTCGGAAATCATGTTGTCGCGGCGACTGGCGATGTCGGCCTGACGCAGAGTCTCGCGTGTTCGCTCGCGGGCATAGTCCTGGGGCATCTTCTCGCCGCTTCCCACATATTCCGATATGTGTATGATATAGACCGAGCCGCCATAGCTGGTCTCGAAATCCTTGTTGTCCTGCAGAAAGGCGTCGGCATCGAAAAACCGGTACGGCACCAGGTCGGCGACTTCGTGCCAGGCGTGCCAGCGGTCGAGAAAATACTCGTACTGCGTGGCACCGCGAAGGCCCTTCTTCTCCATGCGGTCCAGCGAGTGGTCGCCGGGAGTCTTCATCCATTCCCTGATGGCCGGCAGATTGGCGTCGTCCTCAGGCACCTTGACGAATATTCCCTTCACCACAGGCTCCTCAAGTATCATGGAGTCACGTCGCTGGCTCAGATACCTGTCTATGCGGCGGTTGCTCACGTCCTGATCGCCGGTTCGGTCCATCATGCTCAGATACTTGCTCAGTATCAGGTCATTCCGATACTGATCCACCATTCTGTCCACTTCTTCCAGGTCGGGAATGTTGCGTTCGGCAAACTCCGTGAGCACCTGCCGCCGCAGCCAGGTCTCGACGATGCTGCGGAACATGGCCATGCTGTCGGCCGGCTCCAGGCCACGCGGAATCTGACGCAACACCTCCTGCAACATCAGAATCGTATCGCCCACCGCAACCACCTCCACGTCGCTGACTTCGGAACGTGCGGCATTCTTCCGGCAACCGCTCCACGCGATTGCCGACACCGCCAACAGGGGTATCAAAAACCGGCTAATTTTCCGTAAGTCCATATCAAGCTACAAATTTACGATTTTTTTGCAACTCCACAAAATGAAAGTTCCGGACCTGCCTGCTCATCGCCTGACGAGTACGGCATGTCCGGAACCGTTATCGGTTTTCAGTATGTAGGCAGAGTCAGCGGACTTCCACCGCTTTTCCTTCTACCGGCAGTTTCTTCAGGTATGTCTTCAGGTATCGGTCATAGCCGGCCACCTCATCGGGCGTAGCCATGATTTCGGTTCCCTTGTTGCCGGCGAACACTTCGCTGTCCAGCCATTCATCCAGAGGCTTTGCTGCACCGTTGTTCACCAGATAGGAAGCGAGCAGGGCCATGCCCCACGCACCGCCCTCGCCGGCTGTCTCCATCACCGAGATGGGGGCGTTCAGTGCCGACGACAGTATGCGCTGGCCCACTCCGGGGGTCTTGAACAGTCCGCCGTGACCGGTGATGCGGTCCACCTTCACATTCTCGTCGTGGAACAGGATGTCGTTGCCTATCTTCAGCACGGCCACCGATGCGTTCAGGTTCGCGCGCATGAAGTTGGCCAGCGAGAACCTGTCGCTCACGCTGCGCACGAACAGGGGCGAGCCCTCCGTCAATCCGATTACCGGTTCGCCTGAGAACAGGTTGTAGCTTACCAGGCCGCCGCAGTCCTTGTCGCCCGTCAGGGCGTTGTTGTACAGCTTGCCGTATATCTCGCCGATGTCGCACTTCACGCCCATCAGCTCGGCGAACTCGCTGAATATGCCCACCCACGCGTTCAGATCGGAGGTACAGTTGTTGCAATGCACCATGGCCACGGGACTTCCGTCGGGCGTGGTGACCATGTCGATGGCCTCGTACGGGCGGCTCAGTTCCTTCTCCAGCACTATCATGGAGAATGAAGATGTTCCGGCCGAGACGTTACCGGTGCGCTGACGCACTGAATTAGTCGCCACCATTCCGGTGCCGGCGTCTCCTTCCGGGGGACACATCGGTATGCCGTCCTTCAGCTTTCCGGTCGGATCCAGACGGGAAGCGCCCTCGGCGGTGAGTACACCGGCCTCGGCACCTGCCACCAATACCTCGGGCAGAATCTCGGCGAGTTTCCTGCCGAAGCCCTTGCCTGCTGCCAATTCGTCGAACTTGGACACCATCGAGGCATCATAGTTCCGGGTCTTCGAGTCCACGGGCATGATGCCGGAGGCATCGCCTATGCCTATCACCTTACGGTCTGTCAGCTGCCAATGTATGTAGCCGGCCAAGGTGGTGATGAACGCCACGTCCTTCACGTGCGGCTCATCGTCGAGAATCACCTGATACAGATGCGACAGGCTCCAGCGCAACGGCATGTTGAAGTTGAACAGCTCCGACAGTTCCTTAGCCGCTGCTCCGGTGTTGGTGTTGCGCCATGTGCGGAAGGGAGCCAGCATCCCGCCGTCCTTGTCAAAGGCCATGTATCCGTGCATCATCGCACTGATGCCTATGGCTCCGAGCGTCTCGATCTCCACGCCATATTCATTGCGGACATTGGCGGCGAGGTCGGCGTAACACGCCTGCACTCCGCCCCATATATCCTCTAATGAATATGTCCACAGGCCGTTCTCCAGGCGGTTTTCCCACTCGTGGCTGCCCTGGGCTATCGGCTTGCTATCGCCGTCGATCAGCACGGCCTTGATGCGGGTAGAGCCGAACTCGATTCCGAGTACGGCCTTACCCTGCTGTATAGTTGACTTGGCGTCCATCGCTTACTTGTTGAGCATGTAATAAACGTCGTTGTAACGCAGCTCGCGCTTGAACTCCGGGATGGTGGTGTTCTTGTCGATGCGCACCATCTCGATGCCGGCCATTTCGGCGTAATCCTCCCAGAATTCGGGGGTCACGGCATAGCTGAAGCATGAGTGGTGAGTACCTCCGGCCAGTATCCATGCTGCTGCACCGGTCTCGAAGTCGGGCATCGGAATCCAGAGTGCGGATGCCACGGGCAGCTTGGGCAGAGGCTTCGACTTGATGCACTCCACGTCGTTCACTATCAGGCGGAAGCGGTTGCCGAGGTCTATCACCGTTGCCGTAAGTCCGTTGCCGGGCTTGGAAGTGAACACTAAGCGTGCGGTCTGTGCCTTGCGGATACCTATACCGAGGAAGTGAACCTCCAGACGGGGCTTCTGCTCGGCTATCATGGGGCAAACCTCGAGCATGTGGGCCTGCAGGATTGCGCTCTGCTTGCCGTCGAAGTTCAGCGTGTAGTCCTCCAGGAACGAGCAGCCGCCTTCCATGCCCTGCGTCATATACCACAGCGTGCGGTACAGCGCGGCCGACTTCCAGTCGCCCTCGGCGCCGAAACCGTAGCCCTCGGCCATCAGTCGCTGAGAGGCCAGGCCGGGAATCTGGTCGAAGCCCACGAACATCGGGTCGTTGATGTCGTCGGTTCCGAGGTCGTCGAAGTTGGTGGTGAAGCCCTTGGCGTTGTGAGCCGTCAGGCAGGCGCGGATAGCTAATTCCGCACGTGCTGCATTGTGCACAGACTTGCAGGCGACACTGCCCTCCTCCAAGATTTCGGGTGCGCAGTCATACTGGGCTACATATTCCTTGTACAGTGCCTCCACCTCGTCGTCGGTCACTTTTTTCTGATATTCCATCAGCTCGCTTACGGGCACATAGTCCACGTGATAGCCCATGCGGATCTCGGCGTCCACCTTGTCGCCGTCGGTCACGGCCACATTGTTCATCTGGTCGCCGAAACGCACGATGGTCATGTCCTGCGCGTCGGCCCATGCGGCTGCCACGCGGCTCCACACAGCTATGTGCTTCTGGGTCTCAGCATCCGTCCAGTGTCCCACCACCACCTTGCGGCGCACGTTCAGACGGGCGCAGATGTGGCCGAACTCGCGGTCGCCGTGCGCCGACTGGTTCAGGTTCATGAAGTCCATGTCCATGGTGTCCCATGGAATCTCGGCGTTATACTGTGTGTGCAGGTGCAGCAGCGGTTTGCGAAGTGCCTGCAGGCCATGTATCCACATCTTGGCGGGCGAGAAGGTGTGCATCCATGTGATGATGCCCACGCACTTCTCGTCGTTGTTGGCAGCCTTCATCACGGCCTCGACTTCCTTCGACGAGTTGGCGGTACCCTTGTACACCACCTTGATGGGAAGGTTGCCCGACTTGTTCAGGCCATCGACCATCTCTTTGGAATGTGCGTCTACGGCGATGACTGCATCGCCTCCGTACAGCAGCTGGGCGCCTGTCACCCACCATATCTCAAGATTATCAAACATAGTATCTTATTTTTAAAGTTTTCTTATTATTGTTATTTTTTCTGTCCGTAATATGCGTTCGGACCGTGCTTGCGGTTGAAATGCTTTTCAACCAGCAGCGGGTTCATTGTCAGGTTCGGATTCACCTGGAAAGCCACGAACGCCATCTTGGCCACCTGCTCCAACACCACGGCGTTGTGCACGGCCTCGGCCGGCGTCTTGCCCCATGTGAAGGGGCCGTGGTTCTTGACCAGCACGCCGGGGGTGTGCATCGGATTGATTCCCTCGAAACGCTTCACTATCACGTTGCCGGTCTCCAGCTCATAGTCGCCTTCCACTTCCCCGGCGGTCATGTCGGCGGTGCAGGGCACTGCGTTGTGGAAGTAATCGGCGTGCGTGGTGCCGATGTTGGGCAGGTCGATGCCGGCCTGTGCCCATGCCGTGGCGTAGGTGCTGTGCGTGTGCACCACACCGCCCACTTCGGGGAACGCACGGTATATGGCTAAGTGAGTCGGAGTGTCGGACGACGGACGGAGACTTCCCTCCACCACATGGCCGTCGTTAAGGTCGACCACTACCATATCCTCGGCCTTCATGTCGTCGTAGCTTACGCCGCTGGGCTTGATCACCACAAGTCCATTCTCGCGGTCTATGCCCGATACGTTGCCCCACGTGAATATCACGAGTCCGTGTCTCACCAGGTCCAGATTGGCCTGCAGCACTTCCTCCTTCAGTTTCTCAATCATTATGTCTTAATCTTCTGTTAGTCCGTTAATTTTTCTTCTGTACATTCTGGCGCCGCGTCGCGAGCTGGTCTTGTCGATGATGTCGGTCTGCTCCACCCGTCCGGAATCGAGGATGCTTTTCCTGAAATTCCGTTTGTCCACTTGCTGTCCCAACACCAGTTCGTAAAGTGACTGCATCTGGGTAAGGGTGAACAGCTCGGGCAGCAGGCGGAACGCCAACGGCTCGGTCAGGAACATGCGTCGCATCACCTCCCTGCCCTTGGCTATCATCTCGGGATGGTCGAAACCTAATTCGGGCAGCGAGTCAAGATTCACCCACACCGCTCCATGCTCGGCTATCAGGTCGTTCGACAGCCGCGAGGTGTCAAGCAACGCGAAATACGCCACCGACACCACCCTCTCGCCGGGATCGCGGTCTATGCTGCCGAAGGCACCGACCTGACGCATATACACGTCGTGAAGTCCCGTCAGTTCGTACAGCACGCGCTTCGCTGCGGCGTCAACACTTTCGTCGGGTCTCACAAATCCGCCCATCAGCGACCATTTACCCTTCTCCGGCTCGAAGGCGCGGCGAGTGAGCAATATGCTCAGCTTGCCCTCCTTCAGGCCGAAGATGATACAGTCCACACTTACATAGAAGCGGCTATGCGATCCGTAATATAGACTCATTTCCTATATATGATTTACCAGAAATAGATGTAGAATGCCACCGTGATACCTAAGATTATAACCGAATGTATCACATCCCATGCGTTCCAGCTCTGGCGCGTTATGGCACGCTGTTCGGCTGTCGAAGTTCCGAACACCAGTCCCTGTATCTGCTTGGGATCCGGGGCCTTGGTGCACAGCGACACGATGATGCCTACGGCGCAGCATATCACCAGCATCCATCCGCAGAAGAACAGCCAGTTGGTCTCGAAGAATACATAGCGGAATATGCTGTCGCCCGGACCGGCGTTGCTGTACCATACCTTGGCGCTCAGTCGGGTCATACCTATCAGCAGACCGGTGATAAGCGCCCACATACCGCCCTGGGCCGTGCAGCGCTTCCACAGGATACCCAGCAGGAACGCAGCCGCGATACCCGGCGCGAGCACCGACTGCACATCCTGCAGATACAGATAGAGCACATCGCCCACCGAACGCATGATGGGAATCCACAGTATACCTAAAATCACGATCACCACCGTAGCTGCCTGGCCGATACGCACCAGTTTCTTGGCGTCGGTATTGGGTTTGAAGCGCTTGTAGAAGTCAATGGTGAACAGAGCCGAGCTGGAGTTGAACAGCGAAGCTAATGAACTCATAAGAGCAGCGAGGATACCGCACACAATCAGTCCCTTGAAACCGGCGGGCAGCAGCTTGGCCACGAGTGTGGGGAATGCGGCGTCCGAGTTGGGATTGCCGTTGGGAAGCAGGGGCAGGAACGAGCCCTGTGTCTGATGCAGCGCGAAGGCAATCATGCCCGGAATCAGGAACAGGAACACGGGCAGCAGCTTGAGGTAAGCGCCGAAAATGGTACCACGACGTGCCTCCTTCTCGTTCTTGCCCGACAGTACGCGCTGAACGATGAACTGGTCGGTACACCAGTACCAGAAACCGATCACGGCCGAACCGATAAGGGCGCCGAGCCAGGGATATTGCGCGTCGCGGTTGTCGCGAATCAGGTTTGTCATCGTGTCGCCGTATTCGTTCACCTCAACGGCCGAGCAGATGCGCATCATCTCGTCCCAGCCTCCGAGTTCCTTAAGACCGAGTACCAGGATCACGAGCGATCCGAGCAACAGGATGGGCGTCTGCAGCACCGAGGTGTACAGCACGGATTTCATACCGCCGAATATGGTATATACGGCTGTTATCAAAACAAGGCCGATGGCGGCGATCCAGAAGAAGTCGATGCCCCACAGCGAGTCGATGCCGAACACCTGCTGGAACACAAGTCCGCCGGCGTAAACGGTCACGGCCACCTTGGTCAGCACATAGCTGATAAGGGATATCAGCGACAGAATGGTGCGCGACGCGGGATTGAAACGACGCTCCAGGAACTCGGGCATCGTATATACCATCGAGCGGCTGTAGAACGGCACGAACACCCAGCCGAGTATCAGGATCATCCATCCCTGGATTTCCCAATGGGCCATCGCCATACCCGACGATGCGCCGGAACCTGCGAGTCCGATCAGATGCTCCGATCCGATGTTCGAGGCGAAGATAGACGCACCGATGGCTATCCATGTCGCATCCTTACCTCCGAGGAAGTAGTCCTTGGCATCGCCCTGCTTCTGACGGGCCACCCATACCACAATGCCGATCAAGGCTATGAAGAAAAGCCCTATGACCAGCCAGTCCAAAAATGCCATATAGAAATCGTTTATTTCAGTTAGGTTAGATATTTCTTATACTCGGTCCAATCACTTCTGCACCGAGAACTTGAAGATGCAGTGCGAGTGGTACATCTCGCCGGGACGGAGCACTGCCGACGGCCATTCGGGCTTGTTGGGAGTGTCGGGATACTTCTGGGTCTCCAGACATATTCCGGTGCGCTGCTGATATACGATGCCCCCTTTGCCTTTGACCGTACCGTCCAGGAAGTTGCCGGAGTAGACCTGTATGCCGGGTTCGTTGGTGTAAACCTGCAGACGGATGCCGCTGGCGGGACAGAACAGGTTGACTGCCTCCTTGGTGTCGTCGCCGTTGGTGTCGAGCACCCAGTTATGGTCGTAGCCGTTGCCGTTCCTGATCTGCTCGAAGTCACGCTTCTCGATCTCGGCGCCCACAAGTTTCGCGTTGGTGAAATCCATCGGAGTGCCGGCTACCGGCAGGATCTCGCCTGTCGTCATGTATGTGCTGTCCACCGGAGTGTAACGGCTGGCGTTGATGGTCAGCTGCTGGTCGGTCACAGGCTTGTTCGCATCGCCCGACAGATTGAAGTAGCTGTGGTTGGTCATGTTGATTATTGTCGGCTTGTCGGTCGTGGCGGCGTAGCTTATGTCCAGACTGTTGTCCGACTTCACCGTGTACTTCACCTGCGCCTTCACGGTGCCGGGGAAGCCGTTGTCGCCATCCTTCGACTCTATGCCCAGTACCAGCGTCGAGTCGTTGCACTCCATCATCTTATACACACGGTACTGCCATCCCTTGGTGCCCATGTCGGTGCCTCCGTGCAGACAGTGACCGAAGTTGTTGCGGGGCAGCTGATATTCCGTGCCGTCGAGAGTGAACTTACCCTGATTGATGCGGTTGGCGTAACGTCCTATGGCTGCGCCGAAGTCGGTCTGATTGTTTTCGGGGAAGTAAGCCTGCACACTGTCGAAACCAAGTACGACATCCTGCATTTTGCCGGCTTTGTCAGGCACCATTATCGACACGATGCGGCCTCCGAAGTTGGTGACGCACACTTCCATGCCGTTGGCATTTTTCAACGTGTACAGCGCCGTGCTGTCGCCGTCATATACGCTCACGAAGTTCTGGGGATCCAGTCCGGATGCCGTCCTTACATTCTTGGTTGTACCACTTACACAGGAGCTTACCACGGCTCCCGCCAGCAGCGATGCTGTAATCAGTAGGTTTCTCATGGCTGAAAATTAGTGTTAATTGTTTTATGGGTGTAAAATTAACACTCATTTCCCGCCATTCCAAATTAATTTTTATGTTTTACAACATATTTCCAAAATAATCAGGGGCGCACCGCCCGGCACGCCCCTGTTATAATCCTATTTTGTAATTCGTCGGTATATTTATTTCTTGTTGACGGATTTCAGCACTTTCCGGTTGACCTTCACGTTGTATTTACTGCGAAGCTCGTTCTCCCATTGCTCTTGGAACATGTTCTGGTAGTCGCTGGTGACCTGGCCCTTTACATCGTTCATTTCTTCGGGCACGTTCAGTATGCGTTTGTTAAGCATGAAAATCACCGGAAATTTCTCAATCGAGCTTTTGGTGACAGGGCCGTCGAAGGCTACGTAATCCACCATCGCGTTGCTTCCTTTGGGAACCAGTATCTTCTCGGTGGCCGCCTGCCCTTTGAATTCCATGCGGATCGCAGGCGCGATCTCCTCCTCTTTCAGATGCTTGGCAAGTTCCTTTATGGCCGTGGCTACCGAATCATTGGCTGCCTGCACGAAGATACCCTTGGCATGAGGCTTATCCCACTTATACTTGAAACGATTCTCCGCGAAATACTTCTCCAGTCCGGGAATGTCCTTGGCTGCCCTGTCCCACACTTTCTGAACGCTCACCTCATACAGCAGGCTTCCGTCCACATATTCCTTCAGCAGATTGCGGTAGTCGGGCTCGGTCTTGGCCAGGGCATCCTCCTCGAGGCCGGTGAGCACCCCGTTCATCCATGAATCCAGATTAGCGGCGATTATTTCCTTGGCTACAGCAGGATTCGACTGCTTGGCGCCGTTAAACTTAGCCACGAATTCAGCCACGCTGTATTTGTTGCCGTCGGCGGTCATCAAGGTGATGTTGCCGTCATTGCCCAGCCATTTTGCATAGAACAGGGAGTCGATGCCGTTCTCGGCTACGTAATCGTTCAGCGCCTTTAGGCCGTTCTGGTTCACCTGCGCCTTATGCCTGGCGGCGAAGCGCTCGGTCTGATGCTTCTGTATCAGCTTGTAACGCTCGTCCTGAGGGCTGCTCATGCGTGCCAGGGTCTGCTTCTTGACGACCTCCTTGGGCTGCGGTCCGCGCTCGTCCTGCTTCATGATGATATGATAGCCGTACGCAGTGCGCACGGGCTTGCTGATCTCACCCTTCTTCAGCGCAAAGGAGGCGGAATCGAATTCCTCTACCATCTCGCCGGCACCGAACCAGGGAAGCTGACCCCCCTGACGGGCACTGCCGGGATCCTCGCTGTTGACCGAGGCTATTTCGTTGAATTTCTCGGGATTGGCCGTCACAACCTGATACAGACTGTCTATCTGCACCTTGGCACGTGCCCGGTCGGATTCCTGACGCGCCAACTTGAGTATGTGCGACACCTTGACCTTACCGCGTGCGTCGCGTTTGTGACCGCCTTTCAGTATGTGATAGCCCTGTGGACTCTCAATGACATCGGAGATTTCTCCTTCGGGAGTGCCGAACGCCGTCACCTCGAAGCTGTATGGATACTGACCGGCTATGATGTAGCCCATCAAGCCTCCCTTCATGGCGCTGCGTTTGTCCTGCGAATACTGTCGGGCCAGCGCCTCGAAGTCGCCGCCGTTGTCCAGCATCTGCTTCAGGCTGTCGGCCTTGGCCTTCATCTGCACGTTGTGTTCGGGCTTCGGGCTCTTGAAAAACATTATATGCTTGGCCTCGGCCTCCTTGAGCGAACGTGCGTATGCTTCGTCCACGAGCTTGTTCAGATACACTGAATCCGCCAGATACGGCAGGGCCAGATCGTGCTTGTACTGCTCGGTCTCCTTGCGGAACGAGGCTATTGTATCAAGTCCTGCTGCCTTAGCGTCGGCCACCTTCATCTTGTACAGCTTGAACATCTCCACATATTCGTCAAGCGTCTGCGGATTGATCTGCTGCTGACTGTTCTTATTGTAGAGATACTCGAACTCCGACTTGGTCACGTCCTCGCCGTTGATGGTCATGATTACCGGATCCTTCGCTGCAAACGCTGCCAATACAGCGGCCAGGCCCACTCCGGTCAATATCGGTTTTTTCATCTTAGTTGTTAAGAATGTTGTTTCTTTTTGTGCGATATGTATTAAGCACGGGGTTGTGATTCCCCACTTATCTTAAACGAATTCTACATTAAATTATTTTTAAAGCGCGCCCGCAAATTTACGGACGCGCCCTTATAGCATTTCGTTGTTATCTGCTTCTTCTTTTAATTACCTATATCGGAAATGAATTTGACACGGGCCAGGCGGATGGTCTCCTCGTCGTAATCGGCGCCTAATTCCTGTATGGCCAGCTCTATGTCGTCCTCCTCAAGCTCCATGAAGTAGCTGTTGAGGTCCTCCTGCTGGTCTTCGTCCAGGATTTCGTCTATGAAGTACCGGATGTCTATCTTGGTGCCGGCCTCCACTATCGATTCCAGTTCCGTCAGGAATTCGTCGAACTCCAGTCCGAGGCTGTCGGCCAGCTCGTCAAGGTCCACCCGCCGGTCAATGGCCTGGATTATCTGTATCTTTGTGTTGCTGCGCTGGGCCACGCTACGCACCTGTATGTCGTCGGGTCGCTCTATGTCGTTCTCCTCCACATACCGCTGTATCACCTCTAAAAATGCCTTGCCGTACTTCATCGCTTTTCCGGCGCCCACTCCGGGTATGGCCTGCAGTTCCTTGTCGGTCAGCGGATAAGTGGTGGCCATGGCCTCAAGACTCTGGTCGCGGAACACCAGGTATGGCTTTATCTTGTGCTTGCGGGCCACGTCCTTGTTCAGTCCCGACAGGATGGCATACAGTTCCTGATCGGACGCCGAGCTTCCGCGTCCATGCGGAACGTCGTTGTCCACTTCCGAATAGTCCGTATCCTCAACAATCTCGAACTTATCGGGCGTCATAATGAACTTATAGGCCTGTCCGGTCAGTTTCAGTATGCCGTAGTTTTCCAGGTCGCGCTCCAGGTATCCTCCCACCACGGCCTGGCGCACCAATGTGTTCACCAGTTTCTCGTCCATGTCGGCGAGGGCCCCGAATTCCTCAAGCTGGTCGTGGCCGTTGCGCTTTATCTCGTCCGTGGCGCGCCCTATCAGCATGTTCACCACGTATTCAGACTTGAAATGCTGTTCAACGGCCGATACGGTCTCCAGCACGGCCAGCAGGCCGTCGGTGGCTTCTATCTTCTTCTTCGGGTGACGGCAGTTGTCGCACTGGCCGCAGTTTTCCTCGTTATAGTTCTCGCCGAAATAGTGCAGCAGTATCTTGCGCCGGCACACCGACGATTCGGCATAATTGGCCGTTTCCAGCAGCAGCTGGTGTCCTATCTCCTGCTCCTGCACCGACTTGCTCTGCATCAGCTTGTCCAGTTTCTGCAGGTCCTTGCGGCTATAGAACGTGATGCAGTTGCCCACGCCGCCGTCGCGGCCTGCACGTCCCGTCTCCTGATAATATCCCTCCAGGCTCTTAGGCATGTCGTAATGTATCACGAAGCGCACGTCGGGCTTGTCGATGCCCATGCCGAACGCTATGGTGGCCACTATCACGTCCACTTCCTCGCTTAGAAACGCATCCTGGTTCTGAGCGCGCTGATTGGTATCCATGCCGGCGTGATAAGGCAACGCAGCGATGCCGTTGATGTTCAGCATCTCGGCAAATTCCTCCACCTTCTTGCGGCTCAGGCAGTACACTATGCCCGATTCGCCCGGATGCTGCCGGATGTATTTTATTATGTCCTTGTCTATGTCCTTGGTCTTGGGGCGCACCTCGTAATACAGGTTCTTGCGGTTGAAGCTCGACTTGAAAACCCTGGCCTTCAGTATGCCGAGGTTCTTCTGTATGTCGTGCTGCACCTTCGGCGTGGCCGTGGCCGTAAGGGCTATGATGGGGAACTGCCCTATCTCGTTGATCATGGGGCGTATCTTGCGGTACTCGGGCCTGAAATCGTGCCCCCATTCCGAGATGCAGTGCGCCTCGTCCACGGCAAAGAACGAAATCCTGATGCTTTTCAGGAACTCCACGTTTTCCTCCTTGGCCAGTGATTCGGGGGCAACGTACAGCAGCTTGGTCTTGCCGGAGCGCACGTCCTCGCGCACCTTCTCGGCCGCGCTTTTAGACAATGTGGAGTTAAGGAAATGCGCTACGCGCTCATGGTCCACATATCCGCGGATGGCGTCCACCTGATTCTTCATCAGGGCTATCAGCGGCGAGATCACTATCGCGGTGCCTTCCAGCATCAGTGCCGGAAGCTGATAGCACAGCGACTTACCGCCGCCCGTGGGCATCAGCACGAACACATCGCGACCCGACACAAGGTTGTTGATCACATCGTACTGACCCTCCTTGAAAGCGTCGAATCCGAAGTAATATTTCAACGTCTCGTATATCCTTGCCTTGTTGTCCTGCTGATTCTTGTTTCCCATGATTGAGTTTGAGGTTTGAGAAGTACCGGAGAGTCACCCACTGTCTGACAAATCATTCAGAGAGATGAAATATCGCTGACCGAAGCTCCTTCAGCGAGATATCATATCCAATGTCTGACCGCTCCGAATACAAATTTAATAATTTTTTCTCAATCCGCAAACAAATGTCCCAATAATTATGAAAGGCAGTGCGTATAACTTATTCCCTTATGTCCGGGCATTCTCTTGCCTGTATATTTCAATCCCGGGACGGGATCAGTTGCCGGCTTCGAGCAGGTCGCCGAAGTGGGCTTTGTCAAGCTGCTTGTTGACGTAGTCGGCGTCGACGGTGAAGGTCTTGGTCTTCAGCGACGGCACGTCGTACATGGCGTCGACCATCACGGTCTCCACTATTGAACGGAGTCCGCGGGCGCCGAGCTTGTATTCCACGGCCTTGTCCACGATGGTGTCAAGGGCATCCTCGGTAAACTCCAGCTTCACGCCGTCCAGCTCCATCAGTCTTGAATACTGACGGATGATGGCGTTCTTGGGCTCGGTCAGGATGCGGCGCAACGCCTCCTTGTCCAGCGGATCAAGGCTGGTGAGGATAGGCAGACGACCGATTATCTCCGGTATCATACCGAACGACTTGAGGTCCTGCGGCATCACGTAGCGCATCAGATTGTCGCGCTGACGCTTGCGGTTCTTCTCGTCATGACCGTAACCCACGATGTGGGTGTTCAGTCGCGCCGCTATCTTACGCTCTATGCCGTCGAACGCGCCGCCGCACACGAACAGGATGTTCTTGGTGTTCACCGGTATCATCTTCTGCTCGGGATGCTTGCGGCCTCCCTGCGGCGGAACAAGCGCGACGGTACCCTCCAACAGTTTCAACAGACCCTGCTGCACACCCTCGCCGCTCACGTCACGCGTGATGGACGGATTGTCGCTCTTACGGGCTATCTTGTCTATCTCGTCGATGAATATGATACCGCGCTCGGCCTTCTCCACATCGTAATCGCAGGCCTGAAGCAGCCGGGTCAGCAACGACTCGATATCCTCGCCCACATAACCGGCCTCGGTCAGCACCGTGGCGTCCACGATGGTGAACGGCACGTCAAGAAGCTTGGCGATAGACTTGGCCAGCAAGGTCTTGCCCGTACCGGTGGGACCCACCAGGACTACGTTCGACTTCTCGATGTCCACATCGTCGTCATCCTCCTTTTTGTTCTGGTTGATGCGCTTATAGTGATTGTAGACGGCCACGGACAGATACTTCTTGGCCTCGTCCTGGCCTATCACGTACTGATCCAGAAATTCCTTGATTTCATGAGGCGTGGGTATCGGCTTGGGTGCGCTTTTCTTGTCCTGCGCCTTTCCCTTGCGCTTACGCAGCTCCGTATCGCGCTGGTCGTCGATAAACTGTATGCAGTCCGTGCACAGACACAGGTCCTGAATCACCGGAACCACAGGGCTTTCGGCGGAATCGAACTTGCCGCACATGCCGCACCTCAGATCGCTCTTTTTTGCCATTCCTTTTACTTCTTCGACGGATTAACCAATACCTTGTCGATCATGCCATATTCCTGGGCCTCCTTGGCTATCATCCAGTAGTCGCGGTCGGAATCGGCCTCTACCTTGGAGAAGGGCTGACCGGAGTGGTCGGAGATGATGCGGTACAGTTCCTCCTTGAGTTTGAGGATCTCGCGCGCCGTGATCTCGATGTCCGATGCCTGTCCCTGGATTCCGCCCATGGGCTGATGAATCATCACGCGGCTGTGAGGCAGCGCGTAACGCTTACCCTTCTCGCCGGCCACAAGCAGCACCGCGGCCATCGACGCGGCCATCCCCGTACAGATAGTGGACACATCGGAGTTGATGTACTGCATGGTGTCGTATATTCCCAGTCCGGCATATACCGATCCGCCGGGGCTGTTGATGTACAGGCTGATGTCCTTGTCGGGGTCTACCGAGTCAAGGTACAGCAGCTGGGCCTGGATTATGTTGGCGCTCTGGTCCGACACCTGCGTGCCGAGGAATATGATGCGGTCCATCATCAGACGCGAGAACACGTCCATCTGAGTCACGTTCAGCTGACGTTCCTCCAGGATGTACGGATTCATATAGTCTGCCATCGGGCTTTTGACGCCGGCGCCGGCCTTGCGCATATACGAGTCTATGGTGTTGCCGCTCATGCCGAGATGGTTCACGGCATAGTTTCTAAAATCATTCTGCATAGTCTGTTCTTTCTTATTCAACGGACGGCGTCTGCATCGCCATCCATTCGGTCTGGTTATACTAAGACGTCGCGGGAACCGGCGACCCGGCTCCCGCGCAGTCCTGGTATCTATAACAAATTACGCGCCAATATTCCCAAATACTCAAATGTGACCTGACGCAATTTGTTTAGAGTTCTTTGATTACTCGGCTCCTTCTTCCTCCTGTTCATTCTTGAACAGGGCGTTGAATTCCTCGGGAGTCACTTCTTTCTCGTCAACTGTCACGGCCTCGCGGAGTGCGGTGAAGAACTTCATGTCTACCGTGTTCTGACGGATACGGTCTATGGCCTTCTTGTCCTTCAGGATGTCGTCGGCAAAGCGGTCGATGGCCTCCTCCGGAGGATTGGCCATGCCGTACTGCGCGAACTGCTGGCGTGCCATCATCTTGGCGGTCTGCTTCACATCCTCCTCGTTTATCTCGATACCCATCTGGGTCATCAGCGTGTCCTTGGCCAGATCCCACAGCAGCGAACCCTTCGAGCTTTCGTACACCTCGTCTACGTTGCTCTCGTTGATGTCCTTGTTGTTGATGATCAGGTATTCCTTCAGGATGTCGTCGGGCAGCTTGGAGTCCTTAACCTTGTCCATGATCACGTTGCGGGCATCGATGGTGAAACGGAAGTTCTCCTCGCCCGACAGGCTGTTCTCGATCATGGCCTTGACTGCGGCGCGGTAGCCGGCCTCGTCCTTCACCGTACCGTCGGCGCCGAACACTTCCTTGTAGTATTCCTCGCCCGGCTCTGCGGGCTTCAGCACGATGATCTCCTTGATTTCCATCTCGAAGTCACCCTTGTAGTTCTCCACGTCCTTCTTGTCGATGTTCAGCATCGACGACATCTCGCTGGGATTGCCGTCGCATGTGGCCCAGGGATTGAACACCACCTTGTCGCCTACATGCTTGCCCATGAACAGCTCGGCCTGTGCGCGGTCCTTGAAGTACTGGGGAGCCACGATGCCGTTCTCGATAACCAGTCCGCCCTCGTCGTTACCGTCGGCGTCAAGCTCGCGGAGCACGCCCTTCACCAGTGCGGTCTCGTCTACGGTCTCGCCCGGCTCCTGCTTGCCGAAACGACGGCGAAGCTGCTTGTCCTGCTCGTCAATCATCTCGTCCGAAATCTTGATCTTGTAGTAGGGAATGTGCAGCTCCTTGTCGGCCTTGATGTCCATCACGGGTGCCAGACCTACGTTGAACTTCAGG
Organism: Porphyromonadaceae bacterium UBA3318; assembly: GCA_002361235.1. Classification (GTDB taxonomy): domain Bacteria; phylum Bacteroidota; class Bacteroidia; order Bacteroidales; family Muribaculaceae; genus Lepagella. Next base: position 45,278 of record DESI01000005.1, read on the forward strand.
GTGAAGTCCGTTTCGTTCGGATTCAGGTCATTCTCCTTGAAGGGAACGGGCTGACCCAACACTGCCAGGTGATTGTCCTCTATATATTTGTACAGCTCCTGGCCCACCAGCTTGCTGACTACATCGTACTTGACGCTCTTGCCGTATTTCTTCTCGAGCACTCCCGCGGGCACATGACCGGCGCGGAACCCGGGCTCGGCGTGTGTCTTACCGATGTTCTTCAGTTCCTTCTTTACTGTGTCGGCATAGTCTGCCTGTCCGACGGTCACGGTTATAATGCCGTGTACATCATCGACCTTTTGGAATTCTACGTTCATTATATACTATATCTTTTTATAATTTTCTACAATACTATTGTGGCTACGCGCCACTATCAGCCCGCAAAATTAACAAATTTTTCTGAATTATGTTGAGATACCTCTCAATAAAATATGTTAATCGGGCTGTTTACGGCCTGTGCGAGGCTTTGCTCCGCTTTCTTTATCTGAAGAAAAGACGCATGGCCTTCACCATAGCCAGCTGGTCGTCCACGCTGGCCGTTTCGGCGGCCGAATGCATTGCCCAGATGGCGTTGCCCACGTCCACGCCCTCGATGTCGAACTGCGACGTGGCGATGTTGCCGAGTGTCGACCCGCCCGCCGAGTCGCTGTGGTTGACGAAGTACTGGGCCTTCACTCCGGCCTCGCGGCACAGCTCGTTGAACACGGCGGCACCGCGGCTGTCGCTCATATACTTGCAGTTGGCGTTTATCTTTATCACCGGGCCGCCGCCCATCACGGCGTGATTGGTCGGATCATACTTGCCGTCGTAGTTGGGATGCCAAGCGTGGGCGTCGTCGGCCGAAATCATGAAGCTGGAGGCAATGGCGCGGTAATAGTCCTCGCGGTTGCCGCAGAGTTGCAGGCAGATGCGTTCCAGTATGTTGCGCAGCACGGGCGACGCGGCTCCCTGCTTTGTGCCCGAGCCGGTCTCCTCGTTGTCGAACACGGCCAATACGCGCGTGGCGGCTGTCTTGTTCTCATGCTCGTCGAGCATAGCCTGCAGGCCGGCATACGCCATCGACAGGTCGTCGATGCGGCCCGACTGGAAGAACTGTCCATTCACGCCGATAATCCGTGCTTTCTCCACGGGATAGAGACAAAGCTCATAGTCCACTATGTCCTCGGGCTGAATGCCAAGCTCGCGGGCCACCATGATGCGCACCAGGCCGCCTCGGCTCTTATGTTCGGCTATTTCTTCGTCGCTGAAGTATCCCAGCACCGGCAGCATGTCCTTCTGCACGGACAGCGAATTGCCCTCGTTCACGGCACGGTTGAAGTGTATGGCCAGGTGCGGAATGGTGCATACCGGTTCGTGAAGATCCACCACATATTCGCGGGGATGCTCCCAGTCGTTGCCGCGCACGGCCACACGGCCGGCTATCGACAGAGGACGGTCGAACCATGTGTACATGATGCCGCCACCGTATTTCTCCACGTTCAGCTTCACTATGCCGCCGTCGCCGTACATCTCGGCGTTCGGCTTTATCTTGAAGCAGGGCGAATCGCTGTGGGCGGAGATTATCCTGAAGCCATTCTCGGCCACATTTCCCTCTCCAACTATGAAAGCGAACAGCGCACTGCCGTTCTTGGTCATATAGTACCGGCCGCCGCGTTCCAGTTGCCACGCGTCGCGCTCGTCAAGGCGTTTGAAGCCGGCTGTGTCAAGTTCCTCGCGCATATTGCGCACCGCCGTGAAATTACACGTGGACTTATCCATCCACTCCAACAACCTCCCCATTACATATTCCGTAGCCATTTTTTCTACTTTACTTGTCCGTTTTTGCCTTTACCAGGCTGGTTAGTTCGGGCCCGGAGCTTCCAGCTCCGGCTCCCTCTATTATTGATTGAACCGCAGGTGATTCAGCGCCCGCAGCACGTTGCACAGCGTCTGGCTCCAGTACGAAGCGAAATTCTCGCGGCATTCCACATACGCGCCGGCCAGCTCCTGACCATCCGTTTCCTTTACTACCATTATAAAATTATACAGCGCCTGGAAGATGTCGGCCAGACTTTCGGCTATCGACGCCGCTATCGGCGTGTCGCTGTATTTCATATCCTCCTCGAAGGTTTCGAGAAACACATCGTCAGGGCCAAGCACCATCTCGACATTGCGGCGTATGGTGTCGTACCATTGCTCGTCGACGTACGTCTGATAGTAGCCGTAGTCCAGAACTCCCACCTCCTCAGGACTCAGACCGGCGAACTCGCCGTAGATCTGCGGCAGCAGTTCGGTCATCCTGACCACAAACTCTTCCTTCTCCATCTCGCGCGCGTTCTCCACCGCCTCGCAGTATTGCGACGCGTACGCGGTGATGTTGAGCATCTTCCGGTTCAGTGCGCTTTCATCCATTATCTGTACAATTGTTTTTCCTCTATATAATTCAGAACGTTACAGGGCACCAAAAAGGTCACGTCCTGCCCTCGCTTCAAAGCCTGTCGGATATAAGTCGATGACACGAACACCTGCGGCACCTCTCCGGCCAACTCCACATTCCCCGGCATTTCGGAGGGAAGTTCATAGCCCGGCCGCGGATATATCGTTACGCCATACTCAGCTAATATCCTGTCGGCGTCTCGCCATCGTCCGAAAGCCTCCCAGTTGTCCGAGCCTATTATCACCCGGAACGTATGCTCCGGATATTGCCGGCTCAGCGCACACAGGGTGCGGCAGGTATATGACGGCTCGGGCAGGCTCTGCTCTATATCGTTAACTTCCACGCCCTTGCACCTGTCGGCCACAAGCCTGCACATCTCGGTGCGCATGGCTCCGTCGGCGGGGCGTTCCTCACCTGTCTTGAAGGGGTTGATTCGTGCGGGAACGAGCCAAACCCTGTCGAACACGCCTCGCTGTACCAGTTCGTTGGCCACGACGGCATGTCCCGTGTGTATCGGGTCGAAACTTCCGCCTAATATCCCTATCTTCATTTCGTGAATTCCCGGATATTGTCGGCCACGTCGGCCACCGCCGTGTCCAGGTCATCGTTCACCACCACCTTGTCGTAACGGTCGGCGAAACTCATCTCGTACTCGGCCTTGTCGAGACGTCGGCGTATCGATTCGTCATCGTCGGTGGCGCGCGACCGCAGACGCTCCTCGAGCGATTGCAGCGTCGGCGGTTCTATGAATATCAGCAGCGCGCGGTCGCCGTAACGTTTCTTGACGTTCAAAGCCCCCTCTACATCTATGTCCATTATCAGGTTCTTGCCACAGCCGGTGACGCGCTCCACTTCCGATACCAACGTGCCGTAGCGTGTGCCGGAATACACCTCGGCCCACTCCACGAACTCGCCGCGCTCTATACGGGCCGCGAATTCATCCGGACTCAGGAAATAGTATTGCACGCCGTCCTGTTCCGTGCCTCGGGGCGCGCGGCTTGTGGCCGACACCGAAAAACCAAGGTTCAGGTCGGGCATCTTCATCAGTTCGCCTATAATGGTGCTCTTGCCCGTTCCCGAAGGCGCGGACAGCACTATGATTTTTCCGTTGTTATTGTTACAACACATTCAGTACCTGCTCTTTGATCTGTTCCAGTTCGTCCTTCATCCTCACCACCACCTTCTGCATCTCGGCGTTGTTCGACTTCGAGCCTAAGGTGTTGATTTCGCGGCCCATCTCCTGGGCTATGAATCCGAGCTTCTTGCCCTGTCCTTTGCCGACATGGTCATCCTCGCCGCCCATTGTCTCTAAGAAGTAGTTCAGGTGCGAGCGCAGGCGTATCTTTTCTTCGGTCACATCGAGTTTTTCGATGTAGAATATCATCTCCTGCTCCAGCCGTCCCTTGTCGTATTCTATCGAATCGAGGCGTGAGAGCTGCTCCATCAGTCTTGCCTTGATCTTGGGCACACGTTCCTCCTCGTATTTCACCACTTCCTCCAACAGTCCGGAAATGGCCTGTATCTTGCTTACGAAGAATTTATACAGCTTCCTGCCTTCAGTGAGTCTGAATGCGTCTATGGCGTCCAGGGCGAGTTCCAGAGCCTCGCCAAGTGCCTTGCGGTCGTCGTCGCCAAATTCCACCGTAGCCGGTTTCATGGCGTCGGGCATTCGCAGCAATACCGAATACCAGTCTGCCGGCTCGGGCAAGCCGCATTGCTTTGCTATTTCCTCTATCTGGCTCTTGTATTCGCTTATCACCGTGGGGTCAAGACGCGCCGGGGCCTCGGTGCCGATCATTTCCTCGGTCACGTTCAGTTCCACCTTGCCGCGCTCCAGACGCGCCGCTATGCGGTTGCGCATATCAAGCTCCATCTCCCGCATCACTTGCGGCATCCGGGCCTGCAAATCCAGTTGTTTGCTGTTCAACGATTTCAACTCCACCGTCACTGCGCGCGCAGGACTGCTGACGGTGCCCCGGCCAAAACCGGTCATAGACATTATCATGGCTCGATCTAATTTTACTTGATCTTATTACTTGCCCACAAACCGTTCCAATTACATACGCCCTGTTATTAACAATTTTTATATAACGGGCTCTTATCTTGCAAATTTACATCTTTTATTTCAAAATACAAACAACGGGGCCGCAAATTATGGTTTGCAGCCCCGCATCAAGGTATGAATCGTGTTAAAATAGTCTTTATTTCACGGGTGTTACGATGTAACCGGCCTGCTTCAGCTGGTTAAGGATACCTTTGTCGCCCACCAAGTGACCGGCTCCCACCACTACAAGCAGATTGGAGTTCTTCATCTCGGGCGCAAGCTGTTTCATCCAGTTGTTATTGCGCGAGATAATCATCTTCTCGGCCGATTCGGGATTCTTCAGAACGGATTCTGCGCAGATGGTCTCGATATCCTTATAGTTCTGTGCTAAGTATGCGTTGGTGAGACGCACCAGCTTTCCGGCTTCGGCATCGATGTCCTCTATGGTCTCCATCAAGTCCTCGGCCTGCTTCGAGATGGGGTCTCCGAGCAACATATTGGTCTGGAATTCCATCGTCTCGAGTCCGGCCACCAGTTTGCCGGCCTTGCGTGCGCGCACCTGCAGTTCGTTGTCGATGCCCTGGCCGACATTCATGTCAGGCAGAACCTTGGCCGACATCAGAGCCGCCAGCTGCGTGCTGAGTCCGGCAGGTTTCAACATATACAGCGCTTCCATTGGAACCTCATCCGTACCGTATTTCGCCCAAGCCATGTTAAGATCAGCAAGCTGTTTTGCGGTCAGGACCTTGTCGATGGTGCTGTCGGCAGGCGCCATTATCATCTGCTGCATTCCCATCATAGCCGAGGGATCCATTGCGGCCTGCATGTCAAGCTCGCCATATACCTTGTCGGCATTCTGCATCGCTGCGTCCAGCCCCTTGATGGAATCAAGCAACGACAGCGGCGCAAAATGATGCGTACCAAATACATACGATGTCTTGCCACTGTTGTTGTCAGTCACTTTCCACAGCAGCTGCGAGTGTGCGGCGGTTGCGATTACAGCCGTCATGGCCATAACCAGTAATGCTTTTGCTTTCATAGTTTTATGCGTTTATTTTGTGATTATTTTCTGTGTTTTAATCGTTTAGCAGATTCAGAATATCCTGCGGCGTATATCCGAGTTCGTCCATCGTGCGCCGCAACTCCGGAATGGTGTTGCGCACGAATGTCTCGCGCCGTTTCTTTATAATCGTTTCGCGTGCGTCGTCGGCGGTGTAGTATCCCATTCCGCGACGCTGGTAAATGATGCCGGCCTCGGCCAGTTCGTCGTACGCCTTCATCACGGTGCGCGGGTTCACGCCCAACATCACGGCCATGTCCTTGGTGGAGGGTATGCGCTCGCCGCATGGCCAGCCGCCGGTCATCACCTGCGTATAACAGTATTCTACCAGTTGACGCGATATCGGTATGTTGTCATTGAAATTCATCCCTGGCGTTTCGCAAATTTCCTTATATACAATGTCAGCATCACCACGAAGTATACCAGCATTACTACGCAGAATCCACCGAGATATATTCCCATGGAATCAAACAGGCGATTCATGGCTTCCTCTACATTTACATTACCTGTCAGCTCTCCCTTCTTGCCTAAGCTGTAACCCACCAGTCCGGCTAAGACTCCGAGCAGAAAACTCGGAATGGTATACACTAGTAATGAAAAGCCGATTCCCTTTATTATGTTATGACTACGGCTCATCGTGGAGCAATAGAGACATGTCATCATTCCACACATCATAATCGCCACACTCCAGTATTTGAACACCGTCATGTGTTCCATTGACATGTCCGCAACACCATCAGGAGCCTCGATCATCCTCAACAGCACCTCGTTTTCCGATTGACCCCAATAGAGATAAAACACTGCATTGACTATCAGTTCGGAAATACAAGGAATAACCACGAACGTCCACAAAAGGGTGAACACCAGTTTCTCGCTATTCAGAGCCGGCAACGTGATGAACCTCTCGCGCATGCTCTTGAGTCCGAACAACGATGAAGCGAACATCACCGCGTATGCAATTGGCGAGACGGCCAGGGACCACATCAATGCCAGCACGTGCGTATCGATACTTATCGCCAGCACAGACACCAACAGCGTGTAACCCAGTAATATCCAGAACTCCCATTTCAGCACCGGCCACCAGAACTTAGTCACATCCCAAACCCCAAGCCATGAAAAGCGGTCGCGGTTCCGCGAACTCTCTTGCTGTATTGTCATCTCGTTATTCATAATCCACTCCGTTGCTAAATGGTTTGTAATCGGACCGGCCGGGTCCCGTCATATATTTTATCACCTCGGGAGCAGCCGGGCTGTGAAGCGCGCCATACAGCACGGCATAATCCACCGGGCCTGATTCAAGTCCGAGTTCATCGGCCATGTCCACCGGCAGGATGCTGCACATCTTACCGCCACGCCATTCTGAATAGAGGCTGTCATCCACCTTAGAAAGCGTGCGCACGAAGGCGAACCGTTCGGCTATCTCCTCGGTCATGGCCGTGAGGCGTATGTGGTTGGCCTGCATCACGATCAGGCCGTCGTACAGCGTCTCCATGTCGCTGATGGTGTGCGTGGCCACAAGCACCGTATGCTCGTCGTCGCATTTGCCCGCTATCATGCGCAGCAACGCCATCTTGCTCTCGATGTCCAGGCCGTTGGCCGGCTCGTCGAGCAGCAGCACTTCGGTATTGAGGCTCAATGCGTACGCCAGCATAGCCTTATGCCGCATACCTAACGACATCGAAGACAGTTTCTGACTTGAGCTTAAGCCGAACGCATCCAGGTTCCGTTTCAGTTCCTCGGCATCGAAGCGAGAATAAAACGGCGCGTGACGCTTCGCCATAGTGTCTATGTCGCGCATGAAAGCGCCGTCGTCCACGCCAAGGTAAAACACGCGGGCCAGTTCCGAAGGGAGTCTCTTGGTGACAGACACCCCGTCAACCACGCATTCGCCTCCAGTGGGCAGCAGCAGTCCGGCCACGCACTTCAGCATCGTGGTCTTGCCGGCACCGTTCTCGCCAAGCATCAGGTGCACGCCGTTCCCGATACGGGCAGAGACATTGTCCAGCGCCGCTACGGTCGATTTGCCGTAATAGTATGAAAGATTCTTTAATTCTATCATAGTAGGTAGTGTAGTAATGTAGTGGTGTATTCAACCACACCGCAAAATTACATCTTTTTTCCGAATCTGCAAAATAAAACCAACATTTTTCAAAAAAATATTAAAATATCGACTTATTTATGTATCTTTGTGTTTGTATTGACAGGAAGGCGTATATAATTATGCGCATGGTGCGTATTGCTAAGGAACAGTATGCGCGTATTGCGCGTATGTGTATTGCGTGTATGTGTCGCGTATGTGTACTGCGCGTATGTGTATTGCGCGGAGCCGTTCCGTTCTGCGCCGGAGGCGCAGCCTAATCCGTAGCCGCCGGCACAGCCTGACCCGCCATTGAAAACAAATAGAATAATATATAACCCAATGAGTAACGAAACATTATTGAAAGAAGTGACGGCCAAAGCCCAGGCATGGCTTAGCCCGGAGTACGACGAGAATACCCGCAAGGAAGTGCAGGCGCTTCTTGACGCCGAGGACAAGACCCCGCTGATCGAGGCCTTCTACAAGGACCTTGAATTCGGCACGGGCGGTCTGCGCGGCATTATGGGCGCCGGTTCCAACCGCATGAACCGCTACACCGTTGGCGCCGCCACACAGGGACTGGCCAACTACCTGAAGGACTGCTTCAAGGAGCTGCCTCAGATTTCGGTGGCCGTAGGCCATGACGTGCGTCACCACAGCCGCGAGTTCGCCGAGCTGACGGCCGACATCTTCAGCGCCAACGGCATCAAGGTGTACCTGTTCGACGGTCCATGCCCCACTCCCGAGGTCAGCTACGCCATCCGCAAGTTGGGATGCCAGAGCGGCGTAATGGTCACCGCAAGCCACAACCCCAAGGAGTACAACGGCTATAAGGCATACTGGAGCGACGGCGCACAGATGATCTCGCCCCACGATGTCAAGACCATCGAGTATGTCAACCAGATCAAGAGCAACGACCAGATCAAGTGGGCTCCGAACAAGGATCTGATCCAGTCCATAGGCAAGGATATCGACGAGCAGTTCCTGGCCGACATCCACACCCTCAGCCTCGACCCCGAGGCCGACAAGCGCCACAAGGACATGAAGATTGTCTACACCCCCATCCACGGCACCGGCCTGCGTCTGATGTACGACTCGCTGAAGCTCTGGGGCTTCGAGAATGTGATCCATGTTCCGGCACAGGATATCCAGGACGGCGACTTCCCCACCGTCGCATCGCCTAACCCCGAGAATTCGGAGGCTATGCACATGGCCGTGGAGAAAGCCAAGGAAACAGGCGCAAGCCTCGTGATGGCTTCCGACCCCGACGCCGACCGCGTTGGTCTCGTTGTCCGCGACAAGGAAGGCAACTACCAGCTTGTGAACGGCAACCAAATCTGCATGCTCCTTATATATTACATCATCACCAAGAACGTGGAGAGCAAGCTGCTCAACGGTTCCGAGTATGTGGTGAAGACCATCGTGACCACCGAGACCATCAAGCGCATAGCCGAGGCCAACGGCGTGAAGTGCTTCGACTGCTTCACCGGCTTCAAGTGGATCGCCAACGTGATGCGCGACATGGAGACCCAGGGCCGTTACCTTGGCGGCGGCGAGGAGAGCTACGGCTTCCTGGCCGAGACATTCGTACGCGACAAGGATTCCATATCAGCCAACTCGCTGGTGGCCGAGTGCGCCGCATGGGCTGCCGACAAGGGCATGAACCTCTACGAAGTGCTGGTTGACATCTACGCCAAGTATGGTTTCTCGCGCGAACGCGGCGTAAGCGTGGTTCGTCCGGGCAAGACCGGCGCCGAGGAAATCGTGGCCATGATGAAGAACTTCCGCGAGAATCCGCCCAAGACCCTGGCCGGAAGCAGGGTTACGGCCATCAAGGATTACAGCGACCTCAACTGCCGCAACCTCATCAGCGGCGAGGTTACCAAGCTGGAGTTCCCCACCACGTCCAATGTGCTGCAGTTCTTCACCGAGGCAGGCGACAAGGTTTCCGTACGTCCTTCGGGCACGGAGCCCAAGATCAAGTTCTATGTCGAGGTGCGCGAGGACATGAAGGACAAGGCCGATTACGAGGCTACCGTCCTCAAGGCCGAGAAACATATCGACCAGGTACTGGAAGACCTTGGTGTAAAATAAGGAGTGAATCAACTTCACTGACACTATATGTCTAAAATCTCATGGCGCCCCGGAACGATGGTTTATCCCGTTCCGGCGGCGCTTGTTTCCGTAGGCGCCACGCCCGATGAATGGAACCTGCTGACGGTGGCGTGGATAGGCACGGTCTGTTCCGATCCGGCAATGCTTTCCATTTCGGTGCGTCCCGAACGTCATTCATTTTCCTTGATCGAGAAGACCGGTGAATTCACCGTCAACCTCACTACCGTTGACATGGCCCGCAGCGTGGACTGGTGCGGCGTACGAAGCGGCGCGCAGTACGACAAATGGAAGGAGACGGGCCTGGTACCGATTCCCGGCGAGAAGGTGAAGTCTCCCACTGTGGAGCAAAGTCCCCTCAGCATCGAGTGCGTAGTGCGGTCCAGGACCGACCTCGGCACGCACACCATGTTCCTGGCCGAGGTGGTAAACGTACGCGCCGACAGCCGGTATATGGACCCCGAGACAGGCCGCTTCATGCTCGAGAAGGCCAATCTGCTCGCTTACGTCCACGGCCACTACTACGCATTGGGCGACATGATTGGCAAATTCGGCTTCTCCGTCCAAAAGAAAAAGCCTGAAGCGACTAAGAAGAAAAAGCAAGAAGCGTCTGAGAAGAATAAGTAACAAGACCTCTGACCTTGACTAATTTTTCAGGCTCCGTGCCGTTTTACGGGATGGAGCCTTTGCTTTGCCCTCAATTGTAGCAAGACATTGTTGACATTGTTAACATCTCCTTTTGTTTATTGAAAAATTTATCGTAACTTTGCTAAACGGATTGGAGTATGCGAACTTTTGTTGAGACTCCGGCCCCGCGATTGATATGGCAAAACAGGACAATAGCGACAATCTATACGACCTTGACGAACAGTTTGCGCCCCGCAACGGCCGCAAGCACCGCCGCAACCGCACCCTGGTGAAATGGTTGTGGATATCTTTTCTGTCCTTGGGATTCCTAATCCTGTTCCTTATGCTGCTGATATACAACGGCGTGATAGGATACATGCCTCCTATCGAGGAACTTGAGGACCCGCACGACAAACTCGCGTCGTTGGTCTATGCCAGCGACGATTCGGAACTGGGACGTTACTATTACGGCTCGGGCAACCGTGTCTACACCGACTATAACGGCATTTCGCCACACGTCATCAACGCCCTGGTGGCAACCGAGGACGTCCGCTTCCGCGAGCATTCCGGCATCGACTTTAAGGCCCTGGGACGTACGGCCATCAAGACATTCCTGATGGGCGACAAGTCGTCGGGCGGCGCATCCACCATAACCCAGCAGCTGGCCAAACAGCTTTATTCCGAGCCAAGCTCAAACCTGTTGAAACGCGCGCTGCAGAAACCCATCGAATGGATGATAGCTGTCAAGCTGGAACGTTTCTACACCAAGGACGAGATCATAAACATGTATCTCAACCGTTTCGACTTCCTCAACAACGCGGTGGGAATCAAGACGGCGGCCAATGTATATTTCGGCAAGGAACCGCGCGACCTGGAGATTCAGGAGGCGGCCATGCTTATAGGTATGCTTAAGAATCCGAGCTATTACAATCCCCTGCGCCACGAGGAGCGTACGCAGCAGCGCCGCAACGTGGTGTTCGACCAGATGGTCAAGGCAGGCTTCATAACTCAGGCTCAGCGCGATTCTCTCGCGGCCCTTCCGCTCGGACTCGACTATCATAAGGTGGACCACAAGGAGGGAGGCTCCCCCTATCTGCGCGAGGAAATCCGCCGTCTCATGACGGCCAAGAAGCCGGTGCGCCCCAAACGCGGCGACTATCCCGACAAATCCTCTTACCTCATAGCCCTCGGCGCTTACAACACCGACTCAACCGCATGGGAACAGAATCCGCTCTATGGCTGGATTCTCAAGAATCCCAAGCCCGACGGATCGTACTATAACCTTTACACAGACGGTCTGCGCATACACACCACCATCGACCCGACCATGCAGCGTTATGCCGAGGAGGCCGTGTACGAGCATCTTGGCGGATACCTCCAGCCGGCTTTCGAGCGCGAGAAACATGGTTCTCCCACAGGTCCGTACACCACCAACACCAACGAGCTTAGCCGTGCAGGCGTGCAGCGACTCATCAAGAACGCAATACGCCAGACCGAGCGCTACCGCATCATGAAGCAGGCCGGTGCATCGCAGGAGGAGATAGACAAGGCTTTCCACACACCTTATACAATGGACATATTCTCCTACGTCAAGAAGACGGTGAAGGAGAACGGCCGTTCGGTGACACGCATCGTGCCCGGTTCCAAGACGGTCAAGATGACTCCGTACGACTCCCTGCTGTATATGAAGACGGTGCTGCGTACCGGCGTAATGAGCATGGATCCGCACTCAGGCTATGTCAAGGCATACGTGGGAGGTCCGGATTTCACGCATTTCCAGTACGATATGGTGTCGCGCGGAAAGCGCCAGATCGGTTCGACGGCCAAGCCGTTCCTGTACACGCTGGCCATGGAACAGGACTACAGCCCATGCTCCATGTTCTCCAACACGCAGCCTGTGTTCGGTGGCTGGGCTCCCCGTAACTCCAGCCGTGCGCGCGTGGGCCAGATGGTTGACCTGCGCTGGGCCCTCACCAACTCCAACAACTGGATTTCGGCCCGCCTTGTACATGAACTCACCCCGGCGGCTCTGGCCAGCAAGATGCGTCTGTTCGGCATCACCGGCTACATCGACCCGGTGCTTCCGCTGTGCCTCGGCACCGTCGACGTCCCGGTGGGACAGATGGTAGGTGCTTTCACGGCATTCTCCAACCAGGGTATCCGTGTCGATCCGGTGTTCGTGACCCGCATAGAGGACAACCAGGGCAACCTGATTTACTCCGCCGTGCCTCACCGCACCGAGGTGATGAGCGAGGACGCCTATTATAAGATAGTCTCCATATTGCTGAATGTGGTCGACTCCGGTACCGGAGCCAGCCTGCGCAGCCGATACGGCATCCGCGCGCAGATGGGCGGCAAGACCGGTACCACCAACTCCAACTCCGACTCCTGGTTCATGGGATTCACTCCCGACCTGGTCACCGGCGTATGGGTCGGAGGCGAGGAACGCTACATCCACTTCAACTCCATGGCTTTCGGTCAGGGTGCCCGCGCCGCACTCCCAATATACGGACTGTACATGAAGAAGGTGTATAACGACCGAAGACTCCCCTATTCGCAGGATACCAAATTTGAATTCCCCGACGCGTTCTCGCCATGTGGCGACGGCGAATCGCCATTCGTCCACGTCAGCGAAGACCCGGTGCCCGAAGACACAGCCGAGGGAGTGTTCGACTAAGTATCTGCTCATCAAGACCATGCACCTTAATTTTCAATACCATATAAATTAAGACAAAAAAACACCAAACCGAGAATATTATGGCAAAGAAGCTTCAAATTCGAGACCTGACTCTTCGCGACGGACAGCAGTCACTGTTCGCTACGCGCCTGAAACAGGAAAACGTTGACAAGCTGCTCCCTCTGTACCGGGAGGCTAAGTTCTATATCATGGAAGTATGGGGCGGCGCAGTGCCCGACTCCGTGATGCGCTACTTAGGCGAGTCCCCCTGGGACCGTCTGCGCGCATGCTCCAAGGAAATGAAGGGCATCTCCCTTCTGTCCGCCCTGTCGCGCGGCCGCAACCTGTTCGGATACGTTCCCTATCCCGACAGTGTGCTCGAAGGCTTCTACAAGAAAGCCATTGAGAACGGTCTGAACGTGATGCGTATCTTCGACGCGCTCAACGACATCAACAACATCAAGGGCTCGATCCGCATGATCAACGAGCTGGGCGGCATATCCGACACCGCCGTATGCTATACCGTCGATCCCAAGGGAACGCCCGAAAACGAGAAGATATTCACGGACGATTACTTCGTCAACCTGGCTCTGGAAATGGAGAAACTGGGTGCCAAGATGATCACCGTCAAGGACATGGCCGGTCTGGTAAGCCCCTCGCGCATCTATACGCTGATGCCCAAGCTGAAGAAGGCTCTGAAGGTACCCGTCGACTTCCACACCCACTGTACTCCCGGCTACGGTCTGGCTTCAGTGCTGACGGCCATCATACAGGGCGTGGACATCGTCGACACCAACATCTGGTGGTTCGGCGGCGGCTCCGCGGCTCCTTCCATCGAGCTTATAAAGATATTCTGCGACAAACTCGGCGTAGAGGTTGACGCCAACATGGAGGCTGTGGCCAAGATCCGCCACGAGCTCAAGAACGCCCGCAAGGCACTGGCTGACTTCGACCTCAACAAGGACAAATGGCCCAAGGACTTCGACGAGGCCTTCGCAGCCATGCCCAAGGAGATTGACGCCGAATTCGACCGCGCCATCGAGGCCGCAAAGAACAACAAGGAGGAGGAACTGCTCGACGCATGCCACAAGATCGAGGCTTACTTCGGACTTCCCAAGCCCAACGAGCTGGTGAAGAACGCCGAGGTGCCCGGCGGTATGTACTCCAATATGGTGGCCAACCTCCGCGCTCTCGGTGCCGAGGACGTTCTGGAGGACGCCATGGCACTGATTCCTAAGGTACGTCGCGATGCTGGCCTCGTGCCTCTCGTCACGCCTACAAGCCAGATCGTGGGTTCGCAGGCCGTGAACCTCGCCATGGACCGCCGCAAGGGCAACGCCGACTATACGCAGAAGAACAATCAGTTCATCTCGCTCGTGAAGGGCGAATACGGCACGACTCCCGTGCCCGTCGATCCCAAGTTCCGCGAGCAGATCACCGGCAGCGCCGAGGAGAAACCCTACGACGTGACTTCTTACAAGAAACCGGAAAACCCGAACCTTGACAAGTTCGGTGGTATGCCTCTGGCAGCCAACGAGGAGGAATATCTGCTTCTCGAACTTCTCCCGGCCGTGGCCAAGACGTTCCTGACCAACAAGCGCAAAGCCGAATATGAGGCCAACAAGCCCGCCGAGGCTCCTGCCGCAGCAGCGGCTCAGGCTGCTCCCGCGGCCCAGGCTCCCGCCGGCGAGGTGTTCTGCGCTCCGATGGGCGGCAACATCATGGAGATCCGCGTAAAACCCGGCGACGTGGTCAAACCCGGCGACGTGGTGCTGGTTTACGAGGCCATGAAGATGGAGAACGACCTGGCCTGCGACAAGGGAGGCAAGGTTAAGCGTGTGCTCGTAGCCGACGGCGACGTCATGTCCACCGACCAGCCTCTGATCGAGTTCGAGGGCACCGGCGCTCCCGTTGCGGCCGCTCCCGCAGTTGCGGCCGCAGCTCCTGCTCCCGCCCCCGCCCCCGCTGCCGACGGTCCGATATTCAACGCTCCGATGGGTGGTACCGTACTCGAAGTGAAGGTTAAGCCCGGCGATGCTGTCAAGGCCGGTGACACCCTGCTGGTGTACGAGGCAATGAAGATGGAGAACAATCTGGCCAGCGACCGCGACGGCGTCATCGCCAAGGTCATGATCGAGGACGGCGACGTGATGAACACCGACCAGCCCCTGTTCCAGTTTGCCGGAGCAGGCGCACCCGCCGCTGCGAAACCCGCTCCCGCACCCAAGCCCGTAGCCGCTCCGAAGCCCGCGCCTAAGGCCGAGGCTCCCAAGCCCGCCGCTATGGTGAAGAAAGTGGACATCAACCGCGCGTTGCCTTCGGTTGAAGGCGGCACGGCCGGCAGCAACCCTGTGCCGGAGCATCACGCCGACAACGCGCCGGCCCTGAAGCTCGCCAACGGCACGACTCTCCAGATCGACATCAACCCCAATGGAGGAATCTCGATCAAAATCACGACAGGTAAATAATCCCTGACGATATGACTACCGGCCCCGCCCTCACAGGACGGGGCCGGTTTTATTCGGGATCCTCGGGATTCTCGATTAATCGGGATTATCCCGATTAATCCGGATTTATCACGATTATCCCGATAAATCCCGATAAATCCGCCGTTATTTGCACGGTTTCAAAAAAATTTGTAACTTTGCAGGCCAATTAGTGGGATCGCGACCTGCTAAACCAACTTTTAAACATTAAGTACGTACAAACTGAAATGAAAAAAGATCTTCATCCCAAGGAGTACCGCGAGGTATGTTTCAAGGACATGTCGAACGACGAGACGTTCATCACACGTTCCACTGTTGCTTCGCGCGAAACAATAGAAATTGACGGCAAGGAGTATCCTCTTGTAAAGCTTGAGATCACCAGCTCCTCGCACCCCTTCTTCACGGGCAAGCAGAAGCTGGTCGACACCGCCGGCCGCGTGGACAAGTTCCGCAGCCGTTACGGCAACCGCTCCAAGAAGTAATTCTTCGTCATCACCGACCCAAAGAGGGCATGTCGGAATCCGTTCCGCCATGCCCTCTTATTTCTTTCATATTTGCAGGGGTGGGAAAAAATTGGTAATTTTGCATTTTAAAATTAGAGCAACGTGCAACGAAGGCGGTTAACTCACTTGACAATAACGGTAGCCGGCTTCAATAAAACAGACTTTCACGATGGTATTACCAGTATATGTATACGGACACCCCGTATTGCGCCGGGAGGCTGAGGATATCGAGCCAGATTACCCTGAATTACAGAAACTTGTAAAAGACATGTTCGACACGATGTATGCCGCCGGAGGCATCGGTCTTGCCGCGCCGCAGATTGGCCTCGGCATCGCCGTCATCGTCATCGACGGGTCCGTGCTCGCTTCTGAATTCCCCGAATGCGCCGACTCGAAGATGGTGCTGATCAATCCGCAGCTGGAGATTATCGAGGACCAGGCTCCCGTGTCCCGCAGCGAGGGGTGCCTGTCACTGCCCGGCCTTTCCGAGAACGTGAAACGTGTGGAGCACGTATCGCTCGAATGGGTCGACGAGAATTTCAAGCCCCACAAGCAGGAATTCTCCGGATTCCTGGCCCGTATCATCCAGCATGAATACGACCATCTGCTCGGAGAAGTGTTCACCGACCATATCGCACCTATCCGCAAGCAGATGATACGCTCCAAGCTCAATGCCTTCGAACGCGGCAAAGTGAAGTGCGACTACCGTACCGTAACCAAATAATATGCAGTTGAAAAAGTTGAAAAAGTTTATATAGTTAAGATAAATGTAACGACATCCCGATAAACACACTATTCTCTTAACTTTTTAAACTTTATAAACTTCATAAACTAACCTTATGGCTGACGATAAAAAAGTAATTTTCTCGATGGTGGGCGTCTCCAAGATCGTGCCCCCGCAGAAACAGATTCTTAAAGACATTTACCTTTCGTTTTTCTACGGCGCCAAGATTGGCATCATCGGTCTGAACGGATCGGGAAAATCGACACTCCTCAAGATCATAGCCGGCATCGACAAGTCCTATCAGGGCAACGTGGTGTTCTCGCCCGGTTACAGCATCGGCTATCTGGAACAGGATCCGAAACTTGATCCCGACAAGACGGTGCGTCAGGTGGTGGAGGAAGGCGTGCAGCACGTCATGGATCTGCTTAAGGAATATGACGAGGTGAACAACGCCTTCGGCGACCCCGAAGTCCTGGAGGACGAGAACCGGATGAACAAGCTGATAGAGCGTCAGGCCGAGTTACAGGACAAGCTCGACGCGGCCGATGCCTGGAACATCGACAACCGTCTGGACCGCGCCATGGACGCGCTGCGTTGTCCGCCGGACGACCAGCTGATCAAACACCTGTCCGGAGGCGAGCGCCGTCGCGTGGCTCTGTGCCGCCTGCTGCTGCAACAGCCCGACATCCTGCTGCTCGACGAGCCCACCAACCACCTCGACGCCGAGTCGGTGGAATGGCTTGAACAGCACCTGGCACAATATCCCGGCACCCTTATCGCCGTAACTCACGACCGTTACTTCCTCGACCATGTGGCCGGCTGGATTCTGGAACTGGACCGCGGCGAAGGCATTCCATGGAAGGGCAACTATTCCTCATGGCTTGAGCAGAAGACACAGCGCATGGCTCAGGAGGAAAAGCAGGCGTCCAAGCGCCGCAAGACCCTGGAGCGCGAGCTGGAATGGATACACATGGCGCCCAAGGCCCGTCAGGCCAAGGGGAAGGCGCGTCTGTCCAGCTACGACCGGTTGCTGAACGAGGACCAGAAGGAGCGCGAGGAGAAACTGGAGATCTACATTCCCAACGGTCCCCGTCTGGGCAACAAGGTGATCGAGGCCAACGGCGTGGCCAAGGCTTACGACGACAAGGTGCTGTTCTCCGACCTCAACTTCATGCTGCCCAGCAACGGCATCGTGGGCGTCATCGGTCCTAACGGCGCCGGCAAGACCACTCTGTTCCGTCTCATCATGGGGCTGGAAAAGGCCGACAAGGGTACGTTCGACGTGGGCGACACCGTCAAGATAGCATACGTGGACCAGAACCACAAGGACCTGAGCCCCGACAAGAGCGTGTACGAGGTTATCTCGCAGGGTGTGGAATCGTTCCGTATGGGAGGCCGCGACGTCAACGCCCGCGCCTATCTGTCGCGCTTCAATTTCACTGGCGCCGACCAGGAAAAGAAGATCGGTGTCCTCTCCGGAGGCGAGCGTAACCGCCTGCACCTGGCCATGGCCCTTAAGAGCGAAGGCAACGTACTGCTGCTTGACGAGCCTACCAACGACATCGACGTCAATACGTTGCGTGCATTGGAGGAAGGTCTTGAGAACTTCGCCGGATGCGCCGTCGTCGTGAGCCACGACCGCTGGTTCCTGGACCGCATCTCAACCCATATCCTGGCGTTCGAGGGCGACAGTAAGGTGACATTCTTCGAAGGCAACTACTCGGAATACGAGGAGTTCAAGAAGCGCCGCGACGGCGCCGACAGCACCCCGCACCGAATCCGCTACCGCAAACTGACCTGAAACCAAAGTTGAAAAGGTTATAAAGTTGAAAAAGTTAAGAGAATAGTGCAGTCTTCCGAATCTCAACACATTTATCTTGACTTTTTAAACTTTTTCAACTTTCCAAACTACAACAAACTATAAACTGTAACATGGATTGGTTATTAGAGCTTTTTAAACCAAACAACCTCTCCCTGCCGAGTACCATCATACTCTACTCGGTAGTGATTTTCACGGGTATCTACCTCGGGAAAATCAAGATTTTCGGCGTGTCGCTCGGCGTGACGTTCGTTCTGTTCGTCGGTCTGCTGCTGGGCCACTTCGGATATACCACCAGCCCGGAAGTGCTTAACTTCCTGCGGGACTTCGGTCTGATTCTGTTTATCTTCTCCATCGGTATGCAGGTCGGCCCCGGCTTCTTCTCGTCGTTCAAGGAGGGCGGCATCCGCATGAACCTGCTGGCCCTGCTGGGCATCAGCCTCAACGTGGCGGTGATGCTGGCCATCTACTACATCCAGGGCGGTGCGGAAGGAAGCACCTCTATCTCGCAGATGGTAGGCATCATGCAGGGTGCCGTGACCAACACCCCCGGTCTCGGTGCCGCACAGCAGACTTTCCTGCAGGTTGTGCCCGACGGCGGCAACGTCAGCCAGCAGATGTCAATGGGATATGCCGCGGCCTATCCCCTCGGTGTGATCGGCATCATCCTGACCATGATTCTGATCAAGGTCATCTTCAAGATCGACAACGCCAAGGAGACCGCCGAACTGGAGGCCGAGTCAACCAATAGCGAGCTTGCGCCCCACATGATGACGCTGCGTGTAACCAACGACCTGATTGACGGTCTGAACATGCTGAAGCTCCACACCCTGATTTCGGCGGACTATGTCGTGTCGCGTATCGAAAAGCCCGACGGCCACGTCATCATCCCCACTTCCAAGACCGAAGTTCACCTCGGCGACCTCTGCCTAATCGTATGCCAGGCGCAGGACGAGGAAATATTCAACCGTTTCATCGGCCCCAGCGTCGAGAAGAAATGGGAGATGGAACAGGGTCCCGTAGTATCGCGCCGAATCCTTGTGACACGTACCGAATACAACGGCGTCAAACTCGGCTCGCTCCACCTGCACGACGGCTATCAGCTTAACGTGACGCGCGTGAACCGTGCCGGCGTCGATCTGGTGGCATCCTCCGGTCTGCGCCTGCAGATGGGCGACCGCCTCACGGTTGTGGGCAAGCTCTCCGACATCGACAACCTGGCTTCCAAGTTAGGCAACTCCATGAAACGTCTGAACGAGCCCAACCTCATCACCATGTTCATCGGCATCTTCCTCGGCATTGTGGTGGGCTGCATACCGTTGCAGTTCCCCGGCATGACGGTGCCCATGAAGTTAGGTCTGGCCGGCGGCCCCCTTATCGTCGCCATCCTGCTCAGTGCCTACGGACATAAGATACACCTTGTGACCTATACCAACTCGTCGGCCAACCTGCTGCTGCGCGAACTCGGCATCTGCCTTTTCCTCGCATCGGTGGGTATAGCGGCCGGCAAGAACTTCGCAGCCACGGTATTCACCCCCGAAGGCGCGACATGGGTGCTGTATGGTTTCGCCATCACGATGATACCCCTGCTGGTAATGGGCATCGTGGCACGCGCCAAATACAAGATGAACTACTTCACCATCTGCGGTATGATTTCCGGTTCCTATACCGACCCGCCAGCACTGGCCTACGGTAACAAGATAGCCAACAACGACGCTCCTGCCGTCAGCTACTCCACCGTCTACCCTCTCACCATGTTCATGCGTGTGGTGGCAGCCCAGTTGGTCATCCTGTTCTTTATCTAAAACCGTCCCTGCCTCGGAGAGGCTGTTTCTCATTAACCCCACGATGGGCCGGGTCAGCGACAGCGTCCCTGCCTCGGAGAGGCTGTTTCTCATTAACCCCGCGATGGGCGGGTCAGCGATAGCTGACACCGACCTTCGTGGGGTTTGACATGGCGTAGCTCAGCTTGGTCGGAGACCATGTCTCTGTACTGCCGGTATAGACGAGCGGCATGGTCTCCGACCAAGCGGTCCGTACCCGTCTCCCACCCCACGAAGGCTGTCGGACGCTGCGCGCCATCCAGCCATCGCGGGGTTATTGAGAAACAGCCTCTCCGAGGCAATAAACCAACGCATTCCAGCTTGATATAGCTATTATCGAGAAACAGCCTCTCCGAGGCAAGCTGTAGCATTTTCTTATCTTTTTCAACTTTATAAATTATTTTTAAACTATTTCTCTTTGAGGTTAATCAAATTTTGACTAATTTTGTTTATACTTAGAACAGAGTATTGACAAACTAAAATAAAACGATAGAAAATGGCAAAGAAATGGATTTGCACCGTATGCGGCTATATCGCAGAGGGTGAGACCGCTCCCGAGAAGTGCCCGATGTGCGGTGCTCCGCAGAGCAAGTTTAAAGAGCTGAACGAAGAGGATACCCTGAATTTCGTAACCGAGCATGAGATTGGCGTAGCCAAGGGTACGAGCGAGGAGATGATCAAGGATCTGAACACTCACTTCATGGGCGAGTGCACCGAGGTAGGTATGTACCTGGCCATGTCCCGTCAGGCCGACCGCGAGGGTTATCCCGAAATCGCCGAGGCTTTCAAGCGTTACGCTTGGGAGGAGGCAGAGCACGCTTCCAAGTTCGCCGAGCTGCTCGGCGACATGGTATGGGATACCAAGACCAACCTTGACAAGCGTATGCACGCCGAGGCCGGCGCCAACGCCGACAAGATGCGTATCGCCCGCAACGCCAAGGAAGCAGGTCTGGACGCTATCCACGACACCGTTCACGAGATGGCCAAGGACGAGGCCCGTCACGGCCGCGGCTTCGCCGGTCTCTACGAGCGTTACTTCGGCAACAAGAAATAATCGCATCCCGATTATATAACCTCTCAAGGGTGTGTCGACTTTCCCGTTGACACACCCTTTTATTTGCAGTGCGGGCTGTCCGTGCCGCGCATTGCCTCGGAGAGGCACCGGGCTTGTGGCTATTTTCCATGCGCGGCTCAGAGCACCCACGCCACTAACGACGCAGCTGCTCCTGTTTCTACTGTTCTCCTGTCAAAAACAACTTACGGGCGGTGGGGACACCGCCCCTCCGGTCGCCGTAAATTGCAGGGCGGTGCGAGTGGCGCGGATTATGCCGTCGCGGACACACCATTGCTTGCCGGTCTGTGGGCGACCGGCGGCGAACGCCGCCATAATCTCGCGGGATATATTGGATTTTGTGCCGTAGCGCGTCAGCCATTTATGCAGCAGCCATTGCGGGGCGGCGGATTCTTTCAGCACCCTGTATGGCAACACAGATTGATCCTGAAGCGAATCGAGCTCGCGTGCGCCCAGCATATCGAGGGCCTCGGAATCCGACCTGAGATTGGATATGGTCGAAGTGATGGCCTTGCGTGCGCCGGTCCACTGCGTTTCTATCAGAGGCAGCAGCTCGTTACGGATGAAATTGCGACGATAGTCCGACTGCAGATTGGTGGAATCCGTGACGTAAGCCTGTCCTATGACATCAAGATATTGCAGAATCTCGGCGCGCGTGACATGCAGCAACGGACGCACCACGTTGTTGGCATCGGGCAGCATTCCGCGCAGCCCGTCTATACCGCAGCCTCTGAGCAGGTTCAGGAACAGAGTCTCGATATTGTCGTCCGCGTGATGGGCCACCGCTATCCGGTCGAAGCCGGTTTCCTGAAGCATTCTATGGAAATATTCGTACCTCAGTTCGCGACAGGCCACTTCAAGGCTCACATTGTGCGCGGCCTGATATGCAGGCACATCGAAATGTACGATGTCGAGGGTAACGTCAAGACCACGGCACAGTTCGATGCAGAAATTCATGTCGCGGTCAGATTCCGCGCCTCGCAGATGGAAATTGCAATGCACCGCCCGGACCCGGACTCCGATGTTACGAAGCATATACAGCAACGCCACCGAGTCGGCTCCCCCGCTCAAGCCTACTATAGCAGACGTGATGCCGTGCATAAGCGCGCGTACCTGCTGGTGAATCCCGGCCGTCAATGCAGAATGCTTCATTATAATTACAGTCTTGGGTTTTCAAGCCACGAAGTCAGAATCAGCACCGCCGACATCTCGTCGGCCAGTTCCTTGCGCTGACGGTCTGACTTCTTGAAGCCGGCCGTTATCATGTCGCGGTGAGCCTGAACGGAGGTGAAACGCTCGTCCACCATCTCGACGGGCATATCGGGAAGTATCTTTGACAATCGATTCATGAAGGGGCGTATATACCGCATGGATTCCGAATCCTCGCCTCGCACCGTGCGCGGATGACCGATAACGATTCGCTCCACCGGTTCGTGACTGCAGTAATCGAGAATATACTTTTCAAGGTCGCATGTGCGTTGCGTCGGCAGCCCGTTGGCCGCAATCTTAAGAATGTCGGTCACCGCCACGCCGCAACGCTTCCGCCCGTAATCTATAGCCAGTACTCGTCCCATATCTTACTAACGCGCCATTCCCCGATTTATTAGCTAATCACCCGACAGTAGCTGATAGTGGCGCGGACTCTCCGAGCCTCGCGTCAATCCGGACAACAGTCCTCTTATTTTTGACGGGAGAACAGGAGAACAGGAGAACATCGGT
>DESI01000005.1:68769-77670 GCA_002361235.1 Porphyromonadaceae bacterium UBA3318
TATTTTTGACAGGAGAACAGGAGATGACCGGTACTGACTGCTCGTCAATCCGGACATGAATCCTATTATTTTTTGACGGCAGAACGGGAGAACAGGAGATGACCGGTACTGACTGCACGTCAATCCGGACATGAATCCTATTATTTTTGACGGGAGAACAGGAGAACAGGAGCGTCCGGGATCCGGCCACGCATCGACTGCGTCTCTGCCTCGGAGAGGCTGTTTCTCATTAACCCCACGATGGCTGAGGAAGCATCGCGATCCGACAGCCTTCGTGGGGATTAGACTGGTGTCGCGCTGCTTGGTCGGAGACCATGTCTATGTACTGACTAATGTAACGCTTGTATAAGGCGAGCGACATGGTCTCCGACCAAGCTGTGTCGTGACAGACTACCCCACGAAGGCCGGTGCCAGCTATCGCTGACGCCGTCCATCGTGGGGTTATTGAGAAACAGCCTCTTCGAGGCAATACGCTTCCGGGCATACCTGTGCCAGCTCGGTTATTGCTATCTCCTGTTCTCCTGTTCTCTTGTCAACTCTCCTGTGCCAGCTCGGTTATTGCTGTCTCCTGTTCTACTGTTCTCCCGTCAACTCACTTGTGTGCCGGCTCGGCCCGTTGCGTCATCTCGTTAACTTATTTTTTTAATCATTGGTTATAAGTGTTTCAGACACACTCATAAATCGAAGATTTTACGTTACTTTTTTGGGATCAATTTGTTAAAATCTATTAAGAATGTCAAAATTATACCAATAGAGGACAAAATTATATTAAAATTATCTTCGCAAGAAACCTAACTTTGCATCGACGTTAGCCAAAACAATCATTACGTTAGCCTTAACAGTCATTTCACTGTACCACAACAGTAATTCCACTGTACTAAGACACACACTGATTATTGCTTAGGCCCACGATAGAAAACCTATACGCACAAACCACTTGAAACTAATACATAAACTCAGAATCTCCTCACAACCCACATAAACTGACACTATACAATAACAAACCAATAACAAACCCAAATAACAACACACACTTATTAAATCAGTATCGATGGAAAAGAATCTTATTGATTACTTCAAGGCTCGATTACTCAGATTTGTGATGGCGATGCTATGTGTATTCACAAGCATTGGAATCGCATCTGCCCAAGAGCCGGGTACCGTTTCAGGAACGGTGACATCTGCCTCCGACGGCGAACCGCTGATCGGAGCTTCAGTATTGGTGAAAGGGACGACTATCGGAACGGACACTGACATCGACGGCAAATTCACCGTCAAAGCCAAGAAGGGCGACGTTCTCCAATTCCGCTATGTCGGATACGAGCCCTCTGAAGTTAAGGTCGGCGACAACAACGTCATCAACGTTATGCTTCAGGAAAACGAGAACAACCTGGACGAAGTAGTGGTAGTGGGCTACGGCACGCAGAAGCGTAAGCTGGTGACCGGTTCCACATTCCAGGTATCCGGCGACCAGATCGCGCAGATGAACACCACCAACGCCCTGACCGCCATGCAGTCGCAGGCTCCAGGCGTTCAGATCACGCAGGCTTCCACACAGCCCGGCAAGGGATTCAAGGTAAGCATCCGTGGTGTCGGCACCATCGGCGAGTCGTCGCCTCTGCTGGTTATCGACGGTATCGTTTCCGGTACGGCCAACGACGGTCTGAACGGCATCAACCCCAACGACATCGAGAGCATCGACGTGCTGAAGGACGCCGCGTCCGCAGCCATCTACGGTGCACGTGCCGCCAACGGTGTAATCCTCGTCACCACCAAGCAGGGCAAGGAGGGCAAGATCTCCATTACATACGACGGTTTCGTAGGCTGGTCCAATCCCTACCGCCAGCCTGGCACCCTCAACGCCCGGCAGTATATGGAAGTCATCAACGAGACCAACTTCAACACCTACGGCACCGCCACCAACTGGAGCGCGCTTGTTCCCCAGGCCATTCTCGACAAAGTCAACAACGGCTGGAAAGGCCAGGACTGGTTTGACGTTTATCGCAACAAGAACGCTTTCCAGCACAGCCATGCCGTGACGGTGAACGGCGGAAGCGACCGCAGCAAGTTCTCCATCTCGGTCAACTACAGCGACCAGGAAGGTATCCTTGGCGGCAGCAACGCCTCCAATTACCGCCGTTACGGCGGACGCGTCAACTCCGAGCACGTCCTGCTCAAGGGTAAGGACCACAACATCATCACATTGGGCGAGAACATCTCATACTGGTACCATGCAAGCCACGACCTGGCCGAAGGTAACGGTTACTCCAACATCATGCAGCCTGTATACTCCGCATCTCCCCTTGTTCCCGCATTCCGCGAGGACGGCAAGCCCACCAACTTCCGCGAGGATGGCGCAGGCTACAGCTCCTTGATCTTCAACAACCCGTACGAGGGATTCATCAACGGACAGTACAACTCCCTGAACAAAAGACGCGACTTCGGTGTGGGCGCTACTTTGTACTGGATCATCGAACCGATCAAGAACCTCAGATACCGTGGCCAGATCAATACAGGCTACAGCGCGAACAACTATCGCCACACCTCGATGCCATTCTCCGCAAGTTCCACCAACGCCAGCGGCAACTATGGCATGGAGCAGAACCAGCAGCAGAGCTCCAGCATGTCGGTCGAGAACACCATCACCTATACCCTCCCCGAGTTCGCCAAGAACAACATCGATGTCATGATCGGTCAGTCGGTCGAGATGTCGAAATGGGACACCCGCATGAGCATGACGTTCAGCCAGTCGCCCGACGACCTGAACTCCCTGGTACTGAACGGCTGGAACTTCACAATTCCTTCCAACATGGCCGGCATGACCGGTTACAGCGGTTATGACAATCCCCGCGAAGGACGCATCGCCTCATTCTTCGGACGTATCAACTACAACTACGACGAACGCTACCTTCTGACCGCCATCGTACGCCATGACGGTTCGAACAACTTCGCACGCGGCCACCGCTGGCACACCTATCCTTCGGTTTCCGCCGGCTGGGTGCTCACCAACGAGAAATTCATGGAGAACGCCACAAACGTCATGAACTTCTTCAAGCTCCGCGCAAGCTGGGGCCAGAACGGAAACTGCCAGGTAGGCAACTTCTACTACCTCTCCAACATCGGCTTCTCCCCGACTGACTACGCCGACTACGGCTACAAGTTCAACAGCGACCCGATCTCTACCGTAGGAGGTATTTATCAGACCGGTGCATACGCCAAGAACGTTCCCAACGAGAACCTGACATGGGAGACCTCCGAACAGTGGGACCTCGGTTTCGACACACGATTCTTCCAGAACCGACTGGCCTTCACGTTCGACTGGTACGTCAAGAATACCAAGGACTGGCTGGTGCAGGCTCCTCTGAACGACATCCTCGGATATGAAGAAGCAGCCATGATCAACGGCGGTGACGTCAAGAACACCGGTGTCGAGATGGCACTCTCCTGGAGCGACAACATCGGCCCCGACTTCCTTTATCATGTCAACGTAAACGCCGCTTACAACCGCAACAAGGTGACACGCCTTGCCACCGCTTCGGGCAAGATAGGCGACAACGTCAGCAGCTCTCTGTTCCAGAACTCCTCGTACGTATCGCTCGTAGAGGAGGGACACCCCATCGGTTACTTCAGCGGCATGAGCCACAGCGGCATCTGGCAGACTCAGGAACAGATCGAAGCAGCACGCGCAGCCGGCAAGGCAGTGCTTGAGACCGCTCAGCCGGGCGACTTCATCTGGGACGACTACGACGGCAACGGCCAGATTGAATTCGGCGGTGACCGCCACGAAATCGGCGACCCGAACCCCGACTGGACATTAGGTATCAACCTCGGCTTCACCTGGAAAGGCCTTGACTTCAACCTCGCAGGTTCCGGCGCATTCGGAATGCAGGCTATGCAGTGCTACCGTACAGCCCTTCTTGCCAATCAGTATCTGAACTACACTACCGATATCCTCAAGCGCTGGCACGGTGAGGGAACCAGCAATTCCGTTCCCCGTCTGTCGGTCGGCAGCGAGAACAACCAGTGGGTTTCCACATACTATATGCAGAACGCCGATTACTTCAAGCTGCAGAACATAACCATCGGTTATGACTTCGCCCGTCAGTTCAAGACTCCCTTCCAGCAGCTGCGTCTCTACATACAGGCCCAGAATCTCTGCACCATCACAAAATACAAGGGCGTCGATCCTGAAATCGGTTCTAACGGCGGTATCGAATACAATGGTTCGGGTGCCGGATGGATTCGCGGAATCGACACAGGTCTTTATCCTTCCGCACGTACCTTCGTTGTCGGAGTGACTGTAAAATTCTAATTTTTAAAAATCAAGAGAACACTATATAACGATGAAAAAAAATCTTTTGATTACATTGGCCACAGTCGGGCTCCTCTCGCTCACATCGTGCGAGGACTTCCTTGACACGAAGAACTACACTCAGGCCAATACAGACAACTATCCGGCAGCGCCGGCCGACCTGAACAAGGAGCTGGCCGCACTGTACGGAGTCATGAATCAATATGCCAACGACCCTCTTCAGACTCCGTGGCTGGTATGGAACATAATGTCTGACGACACCAACGGTGCCGGCGGTACGGGCGACGTCGAGTCCCACGCCATCGGCCACCTCATGTCGAACAAGGACGAGCTCCTCAGCGTCGCATGGCACTGCACATACGTAGGTATCGCCCGTGCCAACGCCATAATCCATTCGGTCGACGCATTCGACTGGTCGGGGAACGAGAACACGCGCAACCAGCTTCTCGGCGAGGCTTATTTCATGCGCGGTCTCTACTATCTGTGGGGAACGCAGTTCTGGGGTGACATTCCCGCATATTGGGAGGCCGCCGCACCCGATCCCTGTCCGCAGCAGAGCGCCAAGGACGTGATCTATCCCCATATCCTCGCGGACTTCGTATCAGCTTCCAACCTGATGCAGCACGGTGCCACGACATGGGGCGACGGACATGCCATGAAGGGTACGGCCGAAGGCTTCCTGGCCCGCGCATATATGTTCTATCAGGGCTTCTACAACAAGGCCGGCGAGCTTGCTTCAGCCAGTCTGGCGGACATAGAGCTTCCCGAGCAGGAGGGCGTGAACGGCCCGCTGACCAAGGCCCAGGTAGTTTCCTACCTTGAGGACTGCATCAACAATTCCGGAGCCGAACTCATATCCGATTTCCGCCAGCTGTGGCAGTACACAAATGAGCTGACAGCTCCCGACTACGACTACACGAAGGATCTGGCGGCAGCAAGCAAGTACTGGGCCGGCAACGGCAACAAGGAACAGCTGTTCCAGGTTCAGTTCTCCAACATCGCCACATGGAACGGCACAATTGCCATGGGCTTCACCAACATGACCTCCCTTTATCTGGGTCTGCGTTGCGACGCCAACGAGCATGGTCTGGAGAACGGCGGTCAGGAGACCCTTCCCTTCGGACAGGGCTGGGGCCAGGGCGTGTTCAACATGAATGCCGTGAACGCATGGCCGGACAGCGACCCCCGAAAGAAAGCAACCGTGCTTGACTGCGAGAAAGAGCTCCAGCAATTTGCCTATACTACATCATGCTCGGAGGAAACCGGCATGTACAACAAGAAATGGATGCCCGTCACCTGCAAGAATTCCTCTTGGGACGATCACACCCAGTCGTACACATGGTGGGGCGTGTTCCGTTCGCAGAACACCGACGTTGCCAACAAAAACGGCAACTCATTCCAGGGCGACCACTTCGCAGACGTCGTGCTGATGCGTCTGTCGGACGTGATGCTGATGCACAGCGAGCTTACCGGTACTCCCACCATGATGAACCGCGTTCAGGAACGTGCCGGTGTTACCAAGACCGGCTACAGCTGGGAGAACATCAAGAACGAACGCCGCTGGGAGCTGTTCGGCGAGGGTATCCGCTTCAACGACCTGCGCCGCTGGTCGGGCATTGACGGCGGTGTGAATTGCGAAGCCGCCCAGGCTCTCGAGAAGCAAAACGGATCAGCCGTGAACTACACCGGCCGTTGGACCGTCATGAAGCATGCTTCGTCAACATGGGCACAGCGTTATGCCGAAACCAACGGTTTCCTCCAGATTCCCCCGGGTCAGATCAATGTCATCGACAATCCTGACGTGCTGAAGCAGAATCCGGGCTGGGGCACCGATGTGGCTGACTGGAACATGACAGGTACACCTGTTTACTAATCCCTAAAACAAAAACTCGAAATGAAAAAAATTCTTTTGACATTGGGCATAGCGGCAGGCGTATTGTTCACCTCCTGCGACCCGCTGATGGATAAAGGCAGCTTCGACTACGAGAACATGACGGCCGAAAGCCTGCTGAACGGTGCGACATTCGCACAGTTCAACCAAGTGACCGACGACCAGGGCAACGTGTCGTACGTTCCGTCCGAGACCGGTAACTACATACAGTATAACATCCCGAACGTATCGGCCGTCAACATCTTCTACGAGAAGAACGGCGAGCGCAAGCAGCTGTCGTACGGCCGTGCCGGCGGTATGTTCTACTTCCTCCCCTCGCGAGGCAGCGACCCGAAACAGACCCTCTATTTCGCATACATCAACCAGGACGGTCAGGAAGTGGTGGCTTCCAGGGACTTCACCCTTGACGTGGCACAGGCCCTCGACCCCTCCGTTAAGATCCTTGTTTCCAACAAGGGCCACAAGAAATGGAAGTGGATGCCTACCAGCACCAACGGCGGCGCCGTATGGGGCAACGGAGGCGGGATGGGCGAACAAGACGGCAGTGCCAACATCAGCGGTGCCTGGTGGGGTTGCGGTGTCAACGACGGCGACTGTCCCGACAAATTCAGCGGCCAGACAAACCATGCCGGCAGCAGGTACGAGGAAATCAAGGGCCAATGCGACCTGCTTTCGTACATGGTATTCGACGAAGACGGCTCTATAACCACTTATAGCCCCGATGGTACGGAAATCACCAAAGGAACCTTCTCGATCAAGGACTATGACAATAACAAAGTTATAAATGAAACCACCCATTCAAGAGGTACCCTCGAGACTTCCGAAGGCGCTATTCTGTGGCCTTTCGCCATCAACACCGGAGGAACACAGCCTACATCTTTCCAGATTGGCTATCTCGACACCTCACGTATGATCCTGATTTATAAGAACGGTGCTGACGACGGCGCGGAATGCACATGGTGGTCGTTTATGAGCGACGACGACCCGGAAGCCCTCCTCGCATCCCACGACTGGCATTGGAAACCGACTTCAACCAACGAAGGTGCTGTCTGGGGTAACGGCGGCGGGATGGGCGCACAGGATGGCACCGGTGTAATCAACGGCGCCTGGTGGGGATGCGGCGTCAACGACGGCGACTGCAACGATAAGTTCAGCGGCCAGACAAACCATGCCGGCGGAAAATATGCTGAATTTGAATCTGAATGCTACAGCCAGTCTTACATGACATTCAACGAGGACGAAGCAACCGTTACGGTATATGGAAAGGACGGCAACCAGGTCCGTCAGGGTTCATTCTCCGTAGACTGGAATCCGACAGGCACACGAATGGGCACCCTCAACACGTCTGAAGGCGCAATCATGTGGCCGTTCGCCATCAACACCGAAGGCAGAATGCCGACTGAATTCGAAATCGGATATCTTGGAGGTGACGCTCTGATTCTTATTTACAAGAACGGTACTGACGACGGTGCGGAATGCACATGGTGGTCGTTCGGTAAATAATCCTTGATGACCTTAATTTTATTTGGTATACATTGTTGAAAAGGGTGCGCATCATGCAATGCGCATCCTTTTTTCAACGTTAATTCGATACGAAATAAAGTTTCTTCGATATGAGATAAACTATCTTCGACAAGAAATAAAGCATTTTCGATAAGAACAAAGTATTTTCTATATGAAACTCAGGAAAACATTATATCCCGTTCTTGCTGTTGCATTGATTTGCACAGGCTCATTGTTCAGTTCCTGCCATAACGACAACGGCAAGGATGAATATGTAATCAAGGGAACCACTTCACAGACCCGTCTCAACGGAAAAAAGGTGCTTCTGGTTCCTTTCGGCAAACCCGGCATCAGAGACAGCATCGGGACGGATTCCGCGTATATAAAGGACGGTAAATTTGAAATACGCGGCCACAGAGGCAAATTTCTTGCACGGGTCACTATCGAAATCAACGAAAGGTTCGGCACGCAGGATCTACTTGTGGTGACCGAGCCCGGGGTGATTAACGTAGTGATAGACTCCGTTTCTTCAGGTTCCGGCACACCGCAGAACGATCTGCTGCAGCAGTGGAAAGACCTTAAGACCGACCATGACCGCGTTCAATGGAACCGGTCACAGCATATCAGACACCTGCGCGAACAAGGCGACACCGTATATGCCGCGGCCCTGACCGATTCCCTCCGGCAGTTCAACGACCGCTACATGGACAGCATCCGCGACATCCTTCGCCGCCTCGGCTCCGGCCCGGCCTACGACTTCATCCACAACATGTACGGCGACCCCGACTAATCCCCACCTGATTATTTGACAGAAGAACAGGAGAAACAGGAGCTGCGACTGGAGGGGCGGTGTCCCCACCGCCCACAGCAGCTACCTGTTATTTTGACAGGAGAACAGGAGAAACAGGAGTAGTTAGTGGCGCGGACTCTCCGATCAGCGCATTGCCTCGGAGAGGCTGTTTCTCATTAACCCCACGATGGGCGGAGGCAGCTACAGCTGACACCGTCCTTCGTGGGGATTGACATGGCTCAAAATAGCTTGGTCGGAGACCATGTCTCTGTACTGCCGGTATAAGACGAGCGGCATGGTCTCCGACCAAGCGGTACAGCATCCATCTTACCCCACGAAGGCTGTCGGGACGCTTCGCGCCCTCCAGCCATCGTGGGGTTAATGAGAAACAGCCTCTCCGAGGCA
>DESI01000021.1 GCA_002361235.1 Porphyromonadaceae bacterium UBA3318
TGTTTTAGCGGACAGTAATAATATCATATAGTATTCGACATAAGCGTGTGCCATCCATCACTGACGAATTCCGCAAGGATCTCTACATGGTAATCCTTGGTATAATCAAAGATTACAAAGTACAGGGGCAGGTTAGTCGAATGATCCGCATCGGAGGTATTGAAGATCACGTGCATCTGTTAATCGACCTTCATTCCATGATGGCATTGGCTCCGTTGGTGGGCGAGATAAAACGGCGCAGCAGTTTATGGATGAAAGGACAACGTGACAGATACCCAATTTTTGATGGTTGGAGTCGCGAGTATTACGCTGCAACGCTTGCTGAAAAAGATAGCGCGGCCGTGATCGAATACATCAACAATCAGCAGGAGCACCATCACGGTTTGGAAGATTACGAAGAAGAATTGAAACGATTAGTCGAGGACGCTGGCCTTACGTGGTATCCCGATATGATAGAGGATTAGATTGATTAAGGCGAGCGGCATGGTCTTCGACCAAGCTGTGACGCGCCAGGCCTACTCCCCACGAAGGCCGGGGCCAGCTATCGCTGTCGCCGCCCATCGTGGGGTTAATGAGAAACAACCTCTCCGAGGTATCGACTCACATTGCCTGCTTTTACCGCCAGTGCCATACCTTGAAATTTTAATAATTCCAATATGCGAAAGTTGAATAAAAAACATTAACTTTGCGTCAGAAAATGATTATAATCGGTTTGTACCGAGTCAATGATAACAGAACCCGTTAGCATCCCGTAGAACTGCTGGCGGGTCACTTTTTTATTATGAACCAGCACCCACGTACCATAGAGGAACAAGTTTCGATACTCCGGGCAAAAGATTTCATTCAAAACCTGTTTGCCCTCACATTTCCGTTATTTCCCGAAATTTGTTAATTTTGCAGATATGGAGACAGCGATACCCGAGGGATTCAAGGAGGAGATACGACGGATGGATGGCATTGACGGCGAGGCATTACTCGCCGCGCTCGACACGCCGTCGCCCGTCAGCATCAAGATAAACAGGCGCAAGATGCCGGACTGCTCGGCGCAAGCTGTGGCCGGAACGTTAGGCTACGGGGACCTGAGACCGGTGTCGTGGTGCGCGTCAGGTTTCTACCTGCCGGCGCGGCCGCAGTTCACGCTCAATCCGCTGCTGCATGCCGGCGTGTTCTATGTGCAGGAAGCCGGCTCGATGTTACATGAGTCGATTGTTCAGGAATTGGCCGCCGACCTGCCTCCCGGCCTCGTGTTGGACGCTTGCGCGGCTCCAGGCGGCAAATCCACCTCCATACTCAACGCCCTGCCCGACGGCTGGACACTGGTCAGCAACGAATTCGTGCCGACACGCGCCGCCGTGTTGCGCGAAAACCTGCTGAAATGGGGCTATCCCGACATCGTGGTCACCAACAGCCCCGTATCGGCATTGGCCAAGGCCGGCCCTCTGTTCAGCATCGTGGCCGTGGACGCCCCCTGCTCGGGCGAAGGAATGATGCGCAAGGAACCGGTGGCCCGCTCGCAATGGAGCCCCGGCCTGGTGCAGCAATGCGCCGCGTTGCAGCGCGAAATACTCGCCGACGCCGTCGATGCCCTCCTGCCCGGCGGAATTCTGATTTATTCCACCTGCACGTTCAACACCGCCGAGGATGACGACAACCTGCAGTGGCTGGTCGACAACTTCGGTCTCGAGCCGATTCAGCTGCGATGCGCCGCACTCGTGCCGGGTCATGCCGACAATCCCTCCCGCAACCATGCCGTGCGGTTCATGCCGCACATCACCGACAGCGAGGGCCTGTTCGTGGCCGCGCTCCGCAAACCGGGCGAACTCCGTCCCGTCAGAAATCCTAAGGCGAAACTCTCCCAATTGCTGAAATGCTGCAAGGTGCTGTGCGACGGTTATCCGGAGCCGGTCATGAAGGGTAAGAACCTGATTCCCGACCCTACCGCCGCGCTCGACGTCACATTCGACGCAAACAAATATCCACGGGCTGACGTTGACCTTACGACGGCCCTGGACTATCTGAGGCATAACGCCATTACCCTGCCCGCCGGTTCCCCCGCAGGCGTGACGGTGCTGACCTACAAGGGATTCCCCCTCGGCTTCGTCAAGAATCTCGGGAACCGTGCCAACAATATGTATCCCAAAGAATGGAGAATAAGAAACCTGTAAAAGCCGACCGCAGCGCCATCTTTCCCGTCGTGGGGATGATGTGCGCCGTGTGCGCCAACACCGTCGGCAAAACTGTGTCGAACATAAAGGGCGTGACGTCGGCCGACGTGAATTTTGCCGCCGGCACCCTCAGCGTCTCGTGGGATTCGTCGCTGACCGACCCCGAGGAGATGGCCCGCGCCCTCGACCGGGCCGGTTATGCCCTCATTTCCGACCACGACGAGGCTCAGGCCCAGCAGGAGGCCGCCATACGCGAGGAGCAAGAGTTCAAGTCCCTGAAACACCGCATGATCACGGCATGGGCCATCACCATTCCCCTGGCCGCGCTCTGCATGGCCCACCTGCATTTCCCCGGCGCCGACTGGCTGTACACTGTCATGGCCGCCGTGGTGATGTTCTGGTGCGGCGCGGGATTCTACAAGCGCGGATTCAAGGCCCTGTTGGCAAAAGCTCCGTCCATGGACACCCTCGTGGCTATCTCCACGCTGGTCAGCTTCCTGTTCTCGCTGTTCAACACCATCTGGCCGGAATATCTGTCCAGCCGGAGCATGACGCCCGAGCTGTATTACGAAGGTAGCGCCATGATCATAGCCTTTGTACTGACTGGCAAGTTCATGGAGGGAAGCAGTCGCCGCCATGCCGGCGATGCACTGAAGGCCCTGATGGGGCTGCAACCGTCGTCGGCGGTAAAGATAGAGTCCGACGGCTCACAGCGAACGGTCGAGATTTCGTCGATTCGCCCCGGCGACACACTGTTGGTGCGTCCCGGCGACCGCATACCCGTTGACGGCACGGTCGAGAGCGGGCCGGCATCCGTTGACGAAAGTATGCTTTCGGGCGAACCGATTCCAGTGGAGAAGACCGACGGCGACGAGGTTACAGCCGGAACCCTCTGCATAAACGGTTCGCTGCGCATCACGGCACGCCGCGTCGGCGCGGCCACTGAGCTGGCGCGCATCATCGCCTCCGTACGCCGCGCACAGAGTTCCAAGGCTCCCGTGCAGCGCCTCGTGGACCGCGTCAGCGCATTCTTCGTGCCGACGGTCATCTGTCTGGCCATCCTCACATTCATAGTCTGGATATGCGTCAGCCCGGACTATCTGCCGCAGGCATTCGTCACCTCCA
The DNA here is from genome assembly GCA_002361235.1 of Porphyromonadaceae bacterium UBA3318. Classification (GTDB taxonomy): domain Bacteria; phylum Bacteroidota; class Bacteroidia; order Bacteroidales; family Muribaculaceae; genus Lepagella. The sequence goes on from DESI01000021.1 coordinate 3,291, forward strand.
TTTCGGTGCTGGTCATAGCCTGTCCCTGCGCCCTTGGGTTGGCTACTCCCACTGCCATCATGGTAGGCATAGGGCGCGCAGCCGCCAACGGCATCATCATCAAGGACGCCACAGCGCTGGAACAGATTTCCAGAACAGATACCATCCTCTTTGACAAGACCGGCACCCTGACGACCGGACACCCCAAGGTAACAGACATATTTTTCAGCGACACACTCACCGAAGAACAGCGCCGCGAGGCCGAACAGGTACTATACGGTGCCGAATCGCGTAGCGCACACCCGCTGGCCGAGGCCATCTGCGAGTATCTGCGCGACGGTAATGTACAGCCCGTAGAACCTGACGATTTCCGCTATGAAGCCGGCTCGGGAATATTCTGTACCACCGGCGGCAAGGAATATGCTATCGGAGCCCCGCGCCTGGCAGATAAATCGGCCGACTTGGCGTTGCGTATGCACATCGCCGATATGGAACGCGATGGACTGAGCATAATCGTGATGATGCAGGGAGACACGCTGCTGTTGGCCTTAGGCGTGCGCGACACGTTGCGGCCGGAAACCGCCGACACCGTCGCCAAACTGAAAGCCGACGGTATCACCCCGATATTGCTGACAGGCGACCGCCGCAACGCGGCCCTGACGGTGGCACATCAGGTCGGCATAGAGACGGTGATAGCCGAGACACTTCCCGCCGACAAACTGATGGAAGTGGAACGCTTGCAGAAGGAAGGGCATTACGTAGCTATGTGCGGCGACGGCATCAACGACGCCGAGGCTCTGGCAAAGGCCAACGTCTCGATCGCCCTGGGAGGCGGCTCCGAAATAGCAATGGAGACGGCTCAGCTCACCCTGGCCGGCGGCAACATCGCCATGATTCCCACGGCAATTTCCCTCTCCAAAAAAACGCTCCGCATAATACGCGAGAACCTGTTCTGGGCGTTTATATATAATGTGATAGGAATCCCGCTGGCAGCCGGCGTGCTTTACCCGCTCGGCTTCCTGCTCAACCCCATGATAGCCTCGGCCGCCATGGCGCTGAGTTCCGTATGCGTTGTAACCAACTCACTGAGACTCAGAAAAATCAAGATATAACCCTCGTAAGACATAAGGATATGAAATTCAAGACGAATGCGCGTTGCGCCGGCTGCAAGGCGGCGATAATGGATGCCGTGACCAAAAAGTTCCCGAACGCCGAATGGCAGATGGAGGTGGAGAGTGCCGACAAGGTGCTGGAATGCCACGGCATTCCGGAGGATGCCGAGCACGCCGCCGAGGTAATCAAGACCATCGAGGAGACCGGCTTCAAGGGAAGCTTGATGCAACAGACAGGCTATTGATGTCCGAGGGCTGGCAGGAACGTACCGAACGGCTTATAGATCAGGAAGCTATGCAGCGCCTGGCCCGGGCGCGTGTGCTCGTGGCCGGCGTGGGTGGCGTGGGCGGTTATGCCGCCGAGATGTTGGCCCGTTCCGGCGTCGGACACCTCACGGTAGTGGATGCCGACAACGTGGCGCCATCCAACATCAACCGCCAGATCATAGCGCTGCATTCCACCGTCGGACACCCCAAGACCGCGCTGTTCTCCGCACGTTTCCGCGACATAAACCCGGACATTTCGGTCGATGCCCGGCAGGAATACATCACGCCCGACAATGTGCCGGAACTTCTTGACGGCCATTATGATTACGTCATAGACGCCATCGACACGGTGGCGCCCAAGATGGCGCTGATATGTCATTGCCTGGAGTACCGCATCCCCGTAATCAGCAGCATGGGCGCCGGTGGCCTCATCGACCCGACGCAGGTGGGATATTTCGACATATCGCAGACGCGCAACGACGGGCTGGCGCGTGTGGTGCGTCAGCGGTTGCGCAAAATGGGCATCAACCGTGGCCTGAAGGTGGTGGCCAGCACCGAGGTGCCCCATTCCCGCGCGCTGATTAGCCTGGACGAGCCCAACAAGAAGTCCAGCTTCGGCACCCTCGCCTCGATTCCCTCAATTTTCGGCATTTTCCTGGCCAACCATGTCATTACTACTATCGCATGCTTGAAATAATAGACATAAACAAACATTACGGCTCGCTTCACGTTCTGAAAGACGTGAACCTGACCATCGGAGAGAAGGAAATCGTGACCATCCTTGGCCCGTCGGGCGCCGGCAAGACTACGCTGCTTCAGATAGCGGGCACGCTCGACACTCCCGACTCGGGCCGCATACTCTACGACGGCGAGGCCGTGCAGGGGCTGTCGGACAAAAAGCTGTCGGCCTTCCGCAACAGCCACATCGGCTTCATCTTCCAGTTCCACCAGCTGCTGTCGGAATTCTCCGCGCGCGAGAACGTGGCACTGCCGGCCATGATAGGGGGCATGAGCCGCGCCAAGGCCCTGCGTCGCGCCGACGAACTGCTGGACCTGCTCGGACTGGCCGACCGCCGTCAGCACAAGCCGGCGCAGCTGTCGGGCGGCGAGCGTCAGCGCACCGCCGTGGCACGTGCCCTGGTCAACAATCCGCGCGTCGTATTCGCCGACGAGCCCACCGGAAGCCTCGACTCGCGAAACCGCGACGAGATACAGGAACTGTTCTCCAGCCTCTGCGACTCCCTGGGCCAGACCTTCGTAATCGTGACCCACGACCCCTCCCTCTCCGGAATAGCCGACCGCACCATCCACATGGCCGACGGCCAGATAGTAAACGAATGCCGGAAGCTGTCTGATTCCTCTGACAACTCTGATTCCTCTGATACCCTCCCTTTGGATTAATGCCGAATTTGTTGTAAATTTGCATTCATTATCAACCGAAACAATTAAAGAAATGGAAAATAAAGAACAGAACCAGCAACTGCAGATACAGCTCCGTCCCGAACTGGCCGACGGCAAATACACCAACCTGGCCATGATCGGCCACAACCCCAGCGAGTTCCTGATCGACTTCATCTTCGCCGCTCCCGGCATGCCTCAGGCTCCCGTGGTGTCGCGCGTCATCATGAGCCCCGAGAACGCCAAGAAACTCCTGTTCGCCCTGCGCGACAACATCCAGAAGTACGAGGCTCAGTTCGGCGAGATTCTTCCCGCTCAGGTCAAAGGACAGGCCGGCAACAATTGATATGGATTCCAATCTGTTGATATACAACACGCTGACGCGCACCAAGCAGCTGTTCAAACCGCAGCAGCCGGGGCACGTCGGCATGTATGTGTGCGGCCCCACCGTCTATGGCGACGCCCACCTGGGCCACGCCCGCCCCGCCATCACGTTCGACATCCTGTACCGTTACCTCCGGTTCCTCGGTTACAAGGTGCGCTACGTGCGCAATATCACTGACGTGGGTCACTTGGAGCACGATGCCGACGAGGGTGAGGACAAGGTGGCCAAGAAGGCGCGCCTCGAGCAGCTCGAGCCGATGGAGGTGGTGCAGTACTACCTGAACCGCTACCACCGCGACATGCAGGCGCTCAACGTGCTGCCCCCCAGCATCGAGCCTCACGCCTCGGGCCATATCATAGAGCAGATAGAATACGTGAAGAAGATTCTGGATGCCGGCTACGCCTACGAAAGCTGCGGCTCCGTCTACTTCGACGTGGCCAAATACAACAAGGACCATCATTACGGCATTCTGTCTGGCCGCAACATCGACGACCTGAAGAACACCACCCGCGAGCTGGACGGCCAGCAGGAGAAGCGCAATCCGCTGGACTTCGCCCTCTGGAAGAAAGCCGCCCCGGAACACATCATGCACTGGCCCAGCCCCTGGAGCGAGGGATTCCCGGGCTGGCATCTGGAGTGCTCCACGATGGGCCGCAAATACCTTGGTGACGTATTCGACATCCACGGCGGCGGAATGGACCTGATGTTCCCCCACCACGAGTGCGAGATAGCGCAGAGCGTGGCCGCGCAGGGACATCCGGCCGTGAACTACTGGATGCACAACAACATGATCACCATCAACGGCCAGAAGATGGGCAAGTCGTACAACAACTTCATCACCCTGGAGCAGTTCTTCAAGGGCGAACACGAGTTGCTGACGCGTCCGTACAGCGGCATGGTGATACGTCTGTTCATCCTGCAGGCCCACTACCGCAGCCCGCTGGACTTCAGCGACGACAACCTGCAGAGCGCCGAGAAGGCATTGCAGAAACTGGAGGAGGCACGCGCCCGCCTCAGGAACCTGCAGCCCGCGTCGGACACCGACGCCGACCTGCCCGACTACGTGGGCCTGGCGCTCGAGGCCATGAACGACGACCTCAACACCCCCATAGCGCTAAGCCACATATTCGATGCCGTCAAGACCATCAACGCCGCCACCGACGCCGGCCTGAAGCTGTCGCAGCGTAACATCGACGAACTCAACAAGCTGTTCGGCACGGTGCTGACCGACCTGCTGGGCATCATACCCGCCGACGCCGGCTCGGACGTAGACCTCGGGCCTTACCGCAAGGCCGTGGACCTGGTGCTTGAGGTGCGCGCCAACGCCAAGGCCGCCAAGGACTGGGCCACTTCCGACCTGATCCGCGACCGCCTCGCCGAAATCGGCTTCAACGTCAAGGATACAAAGAACGGCGCCGAATGGAGCCTTAAGTAACAAGCGCTTCCTCCCCGCCGGGGAAGCTGCCGTGTCATCAATGGAGCTGCTATATCAGTATCTCTGGAAGCAGCGGATGATGGGCCGTAAATGCCTCACAGTCCGCGGCGACGATGTGGAAATCATCTATGCCGGCATCCACAACCGGGATGCCGGCCCTGATTTCCTCAACGCCCGTCTGCGCATCAACGGCAGGGAATGGATAGGCAACGTCGAGATCCATGTCAAGGCCAGCGACTGGCGGAGGCATGGCCACGACGCGGATCCGGCCTATGGCAACGTCATCCTGCACGTCGTGGGCGTGGACGATATGCGCGTCAGCCGCGACGACGGTTCGGAGATTCCGCAGACCGTGGTGACATTCCCCGAAAGCTTCTACCGCATGTACGAGGCCCTGAGCCACCGGATCTCGAACGTGCCCTGCGAGCCTTACATCAGGCAATTGTCGGGGCTTTCGGTCGCCGACTGGCTGTCGTCGCTGTGCGTGGAGCGCATGCAGGACAAGGCCGACCGCATACTCCAGTGCAACCGTTCGTTGGACGGCGACTGGAACGCCACCTGCTTCGTATCGCTGGCACGTGCCTTCGGCTTCAACCTCAACGGCGACCCATTCGAGATGCTGGCACGCTCGCTGCCGCTCAATTTCCTGGCGCGCCATTCCGACAACCTGCTGCAGATCGAGGCCCTGATGTTCGGTCAGGCCGGTATGCTCGACACCTCGCTGCACATCTTCGACGAATATTACCAGACCCTGGCACGCGAATACTTCTTCTTAGCGCGCAAATACGACCTGCGCCCCATGAACGTGGCCCTGTGGAAGTACGCCCGCACACGTCCGCAGAATTTTCCGCACCGGCGCATCGCGGCCCTCTGTGCCGCGCTGTACGGCGGATTCACAATGCTGTCCGACCTGCTGGAATGCCGCAGCAGCACCGACCGCATCCGCGCGCTGTTCGACCTGCGCCCGTCGGCCTACTGGGAGACGCACTCCGACTTCGATGTGCCCGGCCACGGCGCCGCGACGATGTCCAAGGCTGCCGTAGATCTGATCATCATCAACTTCGTGGCTCCGATGCTCTATGCCTACAGTTCGGCGCACGGCGACCTCGAGGCGGCCGACAACGCCCTGAACCTCTGGTACGGACTCACTCCCGAAAACAACACCTTCATCCGGCAATGGCAGTCGGCCGGAATCGCTCCCGAATCGGCCGCCGATTCGCAGGCGCTGATTCAGCTGCGCAAGAAGTACTGCGACTTCTCGCGATGCCTCGACTGCCGCTTCGCAGCCTCTCTGCTCCGCCTCTCCGCCCTCCCCGCAGTCAACAATCTGTCCCCCATGCCGTTTAATTAATATGGCAACCGATTAATATGAAAGTTCAAAAACAACCCTTCCGCGAAGACAAGATAATAACCTGGACCAACGACACGGCCGAGACCGTACCGCTGATGCAGTTCGTGGCCGCGCGCCGACCCGACGTGAAACGCACCGAGCTGAAAAAATGGCTGAAATTCGGTTACCTCCGTGTCAACGGCAAGGTCAGCACCCAGTTCGACACCTCCGTCGGCCCCGGCGTGACTGTGGAATTCAACGCGTCGCGCCCCTGGGTGGTGTTCCGGCATCCCAGAATCAAGGTGGTGTACGAGGACGACCACGTCATCGTAATCCACAAGGGCTACGGCCTGCTGTCCGTACCCACCGAGTCGCACCGCAAGGAGGAGAACGCTTTCGACATACTGAAGAATTACATCAAGGCCCAGGATCCGCGCCGCCGGCTGTACATTGTGCATCGTCTGGACCGCGACACGTCCGGCCTGATGATGTTCGCCAAGAGCGAGGAGGCGCAGGATGTGTTACGCCACAACTGGAACAACATCATTCTTGAACGCCTGTATGTGGCCGTGCTGGAAGGATACTTAGAGGAAGACCACGGATATGTCAAGAGCCGTCTCACCGAGAACTCGCAGTTTGTGGTTTACAGCACCGACGAGCCGGACGAAGGCCGAATCGCCGTGACGCATTACGATGTATTGGAACGTGGCCGTGGCTACACGCTGGCCCAGTTCTCGCTCGACACCGGCCGCAAGAACCAGATACGCGTCCACGCCCACGACCTTGGGCATCCCATCACCGGCGACCGCAAGTATGGCGCCAAGCACAGCCCCATCCACCGTCTGGCGCTTCACGCCCGGACTCTGCGCTTCGCCCACCCCATCACCCGCAAGGACATGAACTTCTCGACGCCGATTCCGCCGCAGTTCCTTTCAGTCGTAGGCAGGAAGCACCTTGACAATCAATCCTCTCCGAAATAATCCTCTCCGAAATAATTATCCCGTTCTATGAAACTCGACACCAGTTCATATTACCCCAAATCGCCCCTCGACGACGAGCCGGACCCCGACCACTCCGCCTATATGCCGGGCCATGCCTCCGACCCGGAGCCGGAAGGCTCCGAACAGCACTCTCCGGAGCAGCCGGCCTCCCCCGCGTCTCCCTCCGTCCTTCCTGACCAGCGCGGAGCCGTCCGGTTCCAAGCCGAAGGCGCGGATTCCTCCGCCACCCCGGACCTCCCTCCCACCCGCAGGGAGCAGCTCGTCGACAACCTATCCACCGCCGTGTCCTGGCTCATGAGCCCCCTCTTGATGCCCGTATACGGCATCGTCCTGGTGTTCATGCTCACGGTCTACAGCTACGTGCCGATGGGAATAAAGCTCGGCTTCACCCTGATTGTGGCCGGCGTCACAATCATCCTGCCCATGCTCACCGTGCTCCTGCTGAAACACCTTGGGATGGTCAGCGAAATCGGCCTCAACAATCAGAAAGAGCGCACCATCCCCTATCTCATCACCATACTGTGCATGGGTGGCACCGGAGCGTTCCTGGCCATTAAGGGATTCCCTTTGTGGGTTGTCATGTTCTATGCCGGCGGCGCGTTGGCCGGACTTATAGAGGCGATAATCAACAACTGGTGGAAGATCTCGGCCCATGCCGCCGGCGTGGCCGGACTCGTGGCCATGCTGGTGCGCATGTCACACACACCGATGGTCAATCCCGACGTGCTGACATGGCTCATAGTGGCTGTGGCCTGCGCCGGACTCACCGGCTCCGCCCGGCTCTGGCTCGGCCGCCACACTCTCGGACAGGTCCTGGCCGGTTATGCCGTCGGATTCTGCTCCGTCTATTTCTTAACCATGATTTAAGGGCCTTCCCACCAAGGCTCTACAACTTATATATCCTGAATTATGTCTATCTATAACTATAGCCGTCGCCGCACGCTTCCGGTGCGTGTGGGCCGCATCACGATCGGCGGCAACGCCCCGATCGCTATACAGTCCATGACCAACACCGACACCAACGACACCGATGCCTGTGTGGCCCAGATCAAGACCATAGCGGACGCCGGCGCCGACCTGGTGCGCCTCACCACGCAGGGCGTGCGCGAGGCATCCAATCTCGAAAATATCAAGAAAGGACTCGGCTCCGACATTCCCCTGTCGGCCGACGTGCATTTCAACCCCAAAGCCGCGTTCGAAGCCGCCCTCCATGCCGACAAGGTGCGAATCAATCCCGGCAACTTCGTCGACGCGGCACGCACGTTCAGGAAACTGACCTTCACCGACGAGGAATATGCCGAGGAGATAGACCGCATACGCCGCACGCTCGTACCATTTCTGGAACTGTGCCGCGAGCATGACGTGGCCGTGCGCCTGGGCGTGAACCACGGCTCGCTGTCCGACCGCATCATGAGCCGTTACGGCGACACGCCGGCCGGCATGGTGGAGTCCGTGATGGAATTCCTCAGGATAGCCCGCGAGATAAACTTCGACCGCATCGTCATCTCGGTCAAGGCATCGAATGTAGTCGTGATGTATCAGACCGTCCTCCTGTTAGTCAAGGAGATGGACAAGGAAGGGATGTCGTTCCCGCTTCACTTGGGCGTGACGGAAGCCGGCGACGCCGAGGACGGCCGCATCAAATCGGCGGCAGGCATCGGAGCGCTGATGGCCCTCGGCCTCGGCGACACCATCCGCGTGTCGCTCAGCGAACCGCCGGAAAACGAAGTGCCCGTGGCCCTGCTGCTGCGCGACTACATCACCGAACGCGACGGACATGCCTCCATCGACGAGCCGCAGACCGTCATGCCCGGTCCGGCCCGTACATACTCCGCACCATACGACGGCCCGTTGCCCGACGGCACATCCATCGTGGCATGGCACGCCGACATGCCGTCGCCCTCATCCAACCTGATCGAGATTTCGGCCGCAGGTCCGAATCCGGTCGGAGCCATGGCCGCGGCCATCGACAATTACACCGCCACCGGTGGCAAACAGCCCGTACTGATGCGCATGGCCTACGACGATGCCGACCTCGACACCCTGCGCGTAAAGAGCGCCGCCGACTTCGGCACCCTCCTGCTCAACGGCTACGGCTCGGGCATACGCATCGACAATCCCAACTTCGACGACAAGACATTAGCTCAGCTTGAACTTGACATACTCCAGGCCGTGCGTCTGCGCACCTCCAAGACAGAATACATAGCCTGCCCGAGCTGCGGACGCACCCTGTTCGACCTGCAAGAGACCTTGAAAAAAGTAAAGGAAGCCACCAAGGACCTGAAAGGACTGAAAATAGGCGTGATGGGCTGTATCGTAAACGGACCCGGCGAGATGGCCGATGCCGATTACGGCTATGTCGGCGCCGGTCCCGGCCGCGTCTCCATCTACAAAGGCAAGGAATGCGTCGTCAAGAACATCCCCGCCTCCGAAGCCCTCCCCCGCCTCCTGGAAATAATAGCGCATTAATCTCTGTGCAATTAAAGCCCATGGCATCAGATTACATGTCAACTTTGTAATATTATGGATGTTACCACCGGCAACAAACCTTGTATTGTAAGCGTCAAGGATTTTAAAATTGACGCTGACTATGCTTCTTGGCTCTCAGAAATCAAGCGGCGTTATATTTCTGCCCAAATCAAAGCCTCCATCAAGATCAACACAGAAAAGCTACGTTTTAACTGGAGTGTAGGCCGTGACCTTGTTATGCGCAAGGCAGAGGAAAGATGGGGAAGCGGAGTTGTAGAACAACTTAGTTTCGATTTAAGGGAGGCCTTCCCGCAAGAAAAAGGATTCAGTAGCAGAAATATGTGGCGCATGAAACAGTGCTATCTGTTTTTCTCGACATCAGAGGCTAATGAAAAACTGCCACGGCTTGTGGCAGAATTGGGGAAACCTGAATCTCCATATCTTATAAATGTGCCACAGGCTGTGTCAGTTTTGAGCGAAGATTCATGTTTTCCTGTTGTGCTTGGAATGGTTCCATGGGGACATCAAACGGAAATTGTCTCCAAATGCAAGTCTATTGATGAAGCCATATTCTATTACGTGAATGTATATTAGGAGGCTGGAGCCGCGAGACATTGAATAATTCACTAAAGGCTAATTTCTATAAATCTCACGGCAAGGCAATCAGTAATTTTCCTGAATATCTACCCGAAGCACAGAGTCGTATGGCGCAGGAAATCACTAAAGACAACTATGACTTCGGGTTTATAACGGTTCCTGTCAATTATAAGGAAGAACAGCTTGAAGCTGCACTTGAACAGAATATCACCCGGTTTCTTCTTGAACTCGGCACCGGTTTTGCATTTGTAGGCAGGCAAAAGGAACTTATAGTAGGCAATCGTACTCGCAGGATTGACATGCTGTTCTATCATATTCGACTGAAAGCCTATGTAGTGGTGGAATTTAAGGCCAAGCCGTTTGACCCGGAGTATGCCGGAAAACTAAATTATTATGTAAATGCTGTTGACGAACTGCTGAAAGGCCCGGATGACAATCCTACAATCGGACTTCTGATATGCAGTGACAAGGATGAGACCGATGTGCGTTGGGCTTTCAAAGGCATACATACACCGATGGGAGTCGCTTCTTATGACAATGTCCGGATAGCGTCTTCCAATCTGCTTCCATCAGCAGAGGAGCTACAAGCCCGGATTCGCTTAGTAGAAAAAGAGTTGAATAATACCCCGACTAAGGTTTGATCTGCCGGATAGTTCGAAGGGACTCCCACGTATTACGTTTGCGGATAGCG
>DESI01000010.1:0-629 GCA_002361235.1 Porphyromonadaceae bacterium UBA3318
AAGATTCCGGCCGACAAGAAGGCTACCGTGGAATCCGCACTGCAGCATCTGAAGGATGTTCACAAACAGCAGCTGATTGAGGACATCGACTCCGCTGTCAAGGCCGTGACCGATGCATTCCAGGCAGCCGCCCAGGATATCTACAATGCCCAGAACGCAGCCGGAGCAGGAGCTCAGCCCAACGCAGGCGCACAGCCTAACGCCGGACAGCAGCCCAACAACGGCCCCGAGGACGTAGACTTCGAGGAAGTGAAATAATAAGCTGAATTATAAACTGATATAAATTATGGCGTATGGTCTTTAACAGGGCTGTACGCCATAATTATTTAAAAGTACGTGAGTTTATATAAAGTTGTTCCAACTTTATAATAGAGTATCCCTTTTAATTGATGTATTGAAAATAAAAAAGATAGTTACACAAATCTAAAGTTGCATTATAGAATTTGAGAAAAAATATGTAACTTTGCTTAGATTCTATTGTCATTAACAACGCTAATTAGGCTTGGCCGACATTTGCCGCTGAACTATCGCGATTAAAGTTGGCGTTAAAATAAGGAGATATTATAGATTATGTCGGAATCTGAGATGAATAGTTATCGACTCATGTCGATGGAGGAGCCGGGCGACGA
>DESI01000010.1:844-55887 GCA_002361235.1 Porphyromonadaceae bacterium UBA3318
GGCGACGAGCGCATGGCTCAGATTATGCGTGAAGTCGCCGAAGACGCCCGCGAAAGCACCCGCCGGGCTGCCGAGCGTGTGGCTGCCGGAATTGAGGCTGCTACGCATAAGGCTCGCGCAAGAGTTGAAGAAACTTTAAATAGGCTTCGCAATGGCGGCAAGTAATCATTACTCTGTTCTGATTGTGATTGCCGGTCCCAATGGGTCAGGCAAGACTTCCGAGACCTCCAGGATTCTGCATCATGAGTGGCTGTAAGATTCGGAATACATCAATAAATGAGAATTTGTCGCGTTGCCTTATAAAAAGGTGTTCCAATATGATAATTGTTGATATTGAAAAAGTATCGGTCAATAGAACAGCCCGATTGGTGAAAGTATCGGAGATATTCAGAAGTGTCTTTCTCCCGGTAATGACTTTTCTGTGCGTATTGCCATGTCTCGGAACCACACCGGGCCATGGGCATCTTATCCCTGGAGACCCATCTAATAAATTCATTATCGGCGACAGTATCTGGAAATTCGCAAAGGTTCCCTGGAAATGCGTCTTAATCAATTCTAAAGGCGACACCATCACAAGATATTATCGTCGGGACGGTGTGGAGAAAGCGCGCTTGGGCAGCTCTCATTATTATTTCGCAGCCATGAATCAGGGCAGCGAAAATCGCGATTATTACGAAACCTACCGCACTTACAAGAGCGGTGAGACCAAACAGGTAAGGAATTGGTATAATTACGGGGCCGATTACGGTAATAAACCGAACAATAAACGATATTTCTACACTCCGCGCTTCAATGATGCCCACGGGAATTGGGTGGCTGTTCGAAATGAGTCGAGCGTTGACCCTGAGACATTACGTCGTGTAATGGTATACTATGACGAGACAGGGTTTTCGGAAAAGGAAGATAAAGAGATTGACGCCCGAACCAACGCCCTGGTCTCGGCAGTGAAAGAACAGGAAAATCCGTTCAATCTTAAAAACATAGCCGGTTCGGCGTTTTCTTTCGGTGCTAAGGCATTGTATCTATTAGGTCTGTTCATATTGTTTATGTTGGTGTTCAGGCGCAATGTCTTATACTTATGGATTGACCGACATGCCGGCAAGGTGATAACACCGCGCAACGGCGGCCTGTTCTGCCGCACTCAACTCTGCGGCATCATACCGTCCATTCTGATACTCGGCCCCACAGGACTTTACATTTATAACGGACACACTACGGCTGTGTTGCAGCCTGGACTGCTTACGGATACCCTCTACGGCATTGCAATCGCTTTAGCCTACGCACTGATATATGTTTTGATACGTCGGCGCAAAGTGTTCACACGCACTGCAATATGGGAGCTTATCTATGGAACGTGCTGTTGTATTTGTCTTTGGGCTGCGGTAATACTGGGCATATACGTAGCTGTCATAATGCTTATCGGACTTTTCTTCGCCGGGATGCTGTTCGGCCGGGGTGGCACCCTGCCGAATGATGTTGAAGGCCCGAATTCAGCAGGTGTAATGTCCGGTGACGGCGAATATGCTCATCTCAACAGAATAGGATCCAGCGACTATTTTATGGATCATAACGGCAACATATACGACGGCCGTTCTTCAGGTTCTTTTCACCGTTTGGGAGACGGCAAGTCGTTTTATTGATGATAAGACTTGACCTTCTTTATAAAGTGGACAAAATTCATTAGCTTGTTCATTTTTCCTTTCGAATTTCCGACTATCAATGCGAAGCGAGTGGCGAGCCGTGTGCTTAATGGCGGCCACGATGTGTCGGCCCCGGCTGACCACTGAGGATAATAATCCATTCTGCGGCATCGGGATTGATTTCAGATATCACATACAATTTCAGGCATCGCTCCTTAAGGAATGATGCCTGAAATCAAGTTATTCATTTTTGAAATGTATAACCGGACGATTCAATTTACTTTTCCATGGGAAACCGGGTATTCGAATTGATGTAGGAGCCTACCTTGTCGGTCCAGAACCTTCAACTTCATACTATCCGCATCTGCATTCACCACTACGGCATCCTGATTGGAATTGATCAGCACCGGAAACTGCCTGTCCTTACCATCCGGCTTATGATATGAATAGCAATGCAAGTGGCCGCAAAGCATCAGATCAATCCCGGCGTTGTTCAGAATAGGTTCAAACAGCTGTCTGGCGTGCATCGGACCATGCCAGCCTGCATCTACGGTCGGAACATGTATGACGGCAATTCTGTATGGTGCGGTGCAGAATTCTTCGGATTCAACCGTCTCACGAAGCCAAGCCGCTTCTTCCTTCCGGTAATCGTCAAAGAAGGATGTACCCGAATATTCTATGTCGCTGTCAGGCTTATCCTCACCTCCGTCCAAGACGACAAAATAACATGGCCCATATTTGAACGAATAGTATGGCTTTCCGTTGGAATTCGGGAAATACTTCATATAATCCTTTGAGATCGCCCCGCGTGTCTCATGATTTCCACGCGACACGTACGTGGGAATCTCTTTTGCGAACATATTGACGGATGTGTCAATGAAACTGCTGAACAGTCTGTCCTCGCTATCCATAAAATCTACCATATCGCCGTTGTATAGCACGAAATCGGTCTTATCCTTTTTTACATTGGACAACAGATCGCTCAACACATCATTTTTACCATGTACATCGTTAATCATTACGAATTCCACGTCCTTTTTGTTTTTCTCCACTGTACGGAAACATGGCGGATCCATAGGATATACTTTTGAAGATGCTATGCCTCCAAACGATACATGATATGGCTGCATGTCAGTCACCTCCTCCGAAAATATGCGGTATCGGTACGAGGTGCCGGGCTTCAGGCCAGTCAGCGATACTTTGTGGAACGTTCCGACCACAGCCCTGCCAAGGTCTGTGGAATATATTCTCGGCCTTTCGGATAAATAGAAGTGCGTTCCGTCGTCCGGCGCGAGTTCCACCCATGCAGTCGCCGGCTTGTCCGTACGCCACAACACATCACAGCCTGTTTCCGTCATATTCTGAATATAGGGTCCGGACACTATTTCTATCGCACCGGCAAAGACAGCTTGGAATGCCAATAATATTAGCGGGACAATCACTCTTATCTTCATGTCGTCTATCCTTATTTTGGCAAATTAAACACCTTTGAGATTTCCTGCATCTGAGCCTGTGACATTCCGTCGGGGATGAAGCCCATGGCGCGGGCATACATATATATGATTGCGCTCTTGGTCAGCGTGTCGACCATATCGAAGGCCTCAATGATGTCGTCGCCTACGGCAAACACGCCGTGCTTCTCCCACATCACCACGTCGTAGTCATCGTCGATGGCGCGGATCGTGGCTTCGGCCAGCTCGTTGGAACTCGGAAGCATGTACGGCACTATTCCAAGTCCACGGGGACAGAAGGCCTTCGTCTCCGGTATCATGCTCCACAGCAGGTTTGTCAGCACGTCCTTCTTCAAGAACTCGGGATTGTGGCTCATTGCCACCAGTTCGATGGGGTGCGTGTGCAGCGAGGCCTTATAGGGTGAGCCCTTGCCGATAAGATAGTTGTGTACAGCTAAGTGCGACGGCAGCTCGGAGGTGGGTTTGACCGGGTCATCGGCCACTATCTCGTAGTGGGCGCAGTCGTCGGTGATGCGTATGATGGAGCCGTTCTCCATAGGTCGGCGTGCAAGATCGCGCATCCGCTTATTAGTCCCTTTGCAATAAAACCAGCACCCATTCAGGTTGGGCAATGTCAGGCCGATGGCAACAGGTTCGCTGATGGCGGGAAGGGCCTTCATCGCGTCGTCAACATGTTCGGTGATGTTGACGGTAATGTTGCCGCCGTTTCGCTCGGCCCATCCCTTCTGCCAGAGATAACCGGCGACCTCGGCCACCTTGTCCACTTCGGCGGCGAACGCCGGGCGGTTTTCAAGTATAGAAGTCATGTTTAATTCAAATTAATTGTGGTAGGAATGATGAAACAATCAGTACGACAAGACCTATGACCAACACTGTCTTGGTTTTTGTCGTGGTGCCCCTCCATTCATTAAGGATTATGCCCCATACGTTAGAGAAGGTAACATTCAGGGACATCAATATGCACCATGAGAATGTGAGAAGCGTCGCCGAGCCGGCAAGGAATCCCTTGCCCAACGCCAGTCCGAAGAACTGGCTGTACCATAGCAGTCCGGCCAAGGCGCAGAACTGGATGTTGTTCACGTATAGCGAGGTCTTGAAGTAGTCGCCGAAGGTTTTGTTCCTATGGTTCTGCCACAGACAGTAGACAGCGTTTGTGAAGAAACCGCCGAGTGTGACGAGTAACGTAGCGGGAAGCGTGCGGTAAATCTCGGGAGTTTCTTCGAAGCAGAGCGAGGAGCCTAAGCCGAGTCCGATGCTGAAGCACGCGCTCATCAGCCCGGCTATCAGTGCTACTGTTATCCCCTTGCCGAAGTTGAATTCTTTTACCGTCTCTCCTGCCGTCTTGGCACGCATGCCTCCGGCAACGCCTATGATGGCGATGCCTGTCAAGGTTACGGCCACGCCTGTCAGTACGGGCATCGTCAGGTCGCCGGGCGTCCCCATGAACAGCGGGGTGAGTATGGTGCCGAGTGCGGCGCATGTGCCTAACGATATGGACTGTCCGAGGGCCACGCCGAGGTAGCGCATGGAGAGGCCGAACGTCAGGCCTCCCACGCCCCACAATACTCCGAACAGTATGGCGAGAAGCGCGTCCTTCGGGTTAGCGCTGTACGCCTCCATCAGCGAGTGGCCCGAGGGTACGGCGAGCAACGCGCCCAACAGCGGAAACACCAGCCATGCGAACACGCCCTGCACCAGCCAGAAGCTCTCCCAGCTCCAGTCCTTCACGCGCTTAATCGGAACATAGCTGCTCGACTGACAGAATGAGCCGACGGCTATGATTAGAAGTCCGAGTATGATTCCCATCAGCGTTTGGATGTAACCCGTTTTTCGTAATCTTCAATGGCCGGAATGAACGTCTCGCCGACGGGGACATTGTTGCGCAGGCAAAACATGTCGTAGACGGCGTTCCAGGGTAGGTTCTTGCATTCCTCAAGCAGTGCAAGGCGCTGGAATTTTTTGTCGGCGAGTTCGTATGCGCGGAGGGTATCGGTCGGTTCGAGCAGTGCGCGGAGCATGCACTTCTGGGCGGCACGGCTGCCTATGACGTATGCGCCGATACGGTTGAGCGTGCCATCGAAGTAATCCAGCCCGTAATGCACGCGGTTCAGCGCACCGGCGCGTACTATCTCGCTGAACAGGTCCATCGTCGGGTCGTCCATGATGGTGACGTGGTCCGAATCCCAACGTATCGGTCGCGAAACGTGAAGCATCAGTTCCGGCACGAACAGGAGCATGGCCGATACCTTGTCGGCGACGCTTTCGGTGGGATGGAAATGGCCGGTGTCGAGGGTTATCATCATATCGCGTTTCGATGCATAGGCTGTGTAGAAGTCGTTGCTGCCGACCGTGTAGCTTTCCAGTCCGATGCCGAACACCTTTGACTCGACGCAGTCCTTCATCCAGTCGTATTTATGTTCGAATATCTGATCGAGCGAGTCCTTCAGCAGCTCGCGGTACATATAGCGGTTGACTGTTATATCCTTGCTGCCGTCGTGCACCCATGTATTCATGATGCAGGGGTCCTTCTGGGCTTCGCCGATGACGTCGGATATTTCACGACAGCGCTTGCTGTGCTCTATCCAGAAGTCGCGGATTCCCTTGTCGGGGTTCGACAGGCTGAGATCGCCGCTCCTGGAGTGCGAGAAGGAGGTGGAGTTGAAGTCGAGCTTGATGTCGTACTCCCGGCTCCACTCTATCCAGCTCAGGAAGTATTCGGGGGTCACTTCGTCGCGGTCCACATGCTTGCCCCGGAAGTCACCGTATATCTCGTGGAGGTTGAGGCGGTGCTTGCCCGGAATCAGCGACATGGCGTAGAGAATGTCGTCACGAAGCTCGTTGATGTTTCTCGCTTTGCCGGGATAGTTGCCGTTGACCTGTATGCCTCCGGTCAGTCCTCCCTCGCGAGGCTCGAAACCGGAGACGTCATCGGCCTGCCAGCAGTGCATGCTCAGATGAAAGTCCTGAATCTGCTCCAGCACCTTGTCCGTGTCCACGCCTATGGCGGCGTAGCGCTCCTTGGCTATCTCGTACGCTTTGCGGATTGTATCTTCTTTCATGATTATTCGGTTTTGGTATTATTTATTTTTAGGGTAATAGGTTATTGTCTCTATATTTCCCGCAATGACCTTGCGCATTTCAGCGAGGTTCTTGATTTCGCCGGCTGCCACGGCCTGTATCATGATATTTCCGAGTGCGGTGGCTTCCGCGGGACCAGCCACTACGGGTATGCCGCAGGCGTCGGCCGTAAGCTGGTTAAGGAAGGCATTGCGCGAGCCGCCGCCTATCACATGCAGGCGTTCTATCGGATATTCCGAAAGGGTGCGGAATATATCGAGGGTCTTTGCATACTTGCGTGCCAGGCTCTCGAAGACGGAGCGAATGTATTCGCCGTGGGTGGCCGGCACTTTTTGATCTGTAGCCCTGCAGTAGCTGTCGATGGCCTCGACCATGTTGTCGGGAGCGGTGAAGGCACGATCATCGGGATCTATAACGCACACGGCCTTGGAGTTTTCCGCCAACTCCACCATCTGCGGGTATGTGTAGGCAAAGCCTTCCGATTTCCATCGCTTCAGGCATTGCTCCACTATCCACATTCCCGTGATGTTCTTCAGTAGCCGGATGGTGCCTTCCACGCCACCCTCGTTAGTTATATTGTAAGTCCGTGTGGTTTCGTTTATTACAGGAGCATCTGTCTCGATACCCATCAGCGACCAGGTGCCGCTGCTAAGATAGGCGAAGTTCGGATCAGCGGCCGGTATCGCGGCCACTGCCGATGCCGTGTCGTGTCCCGCTACTGCCACAACCGGAACTTGCTTCATCCCGGTCTCTGCCGCGATAACCTCTTTCAGAAGTCCGACGATATGCCCGGGTTCGACCATCGGGCCGAACTTATCGGGTTCGATGCCGAGGGCCGTAAGCACCTCCCCATCGAGCTGACGGGTAGCGGCATTGACTATCGAACCGGTAGAGGCTATGGTATATTCAGTGACGATATTCCCGGTGAACATATAGCTCAATGCATCCGGCAAGAACACAAACTTTGCCGCATTCTGATGTGAGAAATCTTTGCGGTGTTCGTTAAGCTGGAATACCGTATTGAAGCCCAGATGCTGTATTCCGGTATGAGCATATAGTTCGTTGGCAGACATTACGTCCTTGAAGAAGCGAGCGTCGGCACCTATAGTCTGAACGTCGCGGTAGGCGTACGGAAGACCGATGAAATTACCGTCAGGTCCGACGCACACTTAGTCCACGCCCCAGGTGTCGATGCCGATGGAAGTCGGGACAACGCCGAGACGCGACACTTCCTTCAGTCCGCGTATCAATTCCTCGTACAGCGAGTAGATATTCCAGTACAAGTGTCCGTCAAGAGGCATCATCCTGTTCGGAAAGCGTGTCAGCTCCTGCATGGTAATGCGCCTGTCGTCGGTCAGTTCGCCGAGGATGGTGCGCCCGCTGGTGGCGCCAAGGTCGAATGCTATGAAAAATTTCGATGTCATGCCTAATTTATATTTTTGCTATATTTCGTCACCCTTCATATCAATATTTGTGATAGGGTTGCGACATGGCATGTATCGGAGCGACAATCCATACGCGATAGCGCCCGTCGCGGCTCCAGTCATTGCCGGCCGATCCGAAATCGCAGAACTTCACCTTGCGACCCGCAGAATTTTCCGAATCTTCCAGGTCCGTACCTAAAATCATAGGGACTTCCGCAGTACACCACGCGAACTCGTTACCTTCTGAGAGGAATTTCATATCTACCTCGCCATTCTCGTTCTCTTTTATTACACCGCATTCATCCACATCGCCGTCATTATATCTGTTGTCGCGCGCAAATACCAGCGGCCCGCGTGTTAAAGCCTGCATTCCGTTAAGACGCTCAATCTTTCCGGCCAAATGGAAATCAGCTGTGATTGCAGTCGTTCCCCTCTCGACAGGAACAGTTACATATCCTTTGACAGGCGACCGGTCAATGAAGCATCCGTCAACACTTACGCTATACTTCCCATCGCACCATTCCGGAATTCTCAACGCCAGCACGACATCGTCCTTTCCTTGTCGGGATATTTCGATTTTGTTATTGCCCGTTTTTGGAAAATCGTTGCTGATCTTAATATTTAATCTGGATTTGCCTACATCCAAACCGGCTTCAAGAGGCATATATAGATTCACAAACAGCGTATCCTTACCGGTACGCAGTGCAAAATCAGGAATCATCGCGAATCCGCGGGGGCCGTTCGCATTACAACAGTTGATAGGAAGACCGCACTGTTCCTCTCCATGCTGCCTGCGGCCTTCCAACGGACTGTACTTGGAAATCTCCTTTCCATCGCCACGCAGTGAAGCCATCAGCGCATTGTACATGGTGCGCTCAAACTCATCTGCATACTTCGAATCACCTGTGTGCTGCCAGAGCCTGTCAAGCAGTTGCATCCAGGTAAATGTGACGCACGTCTCCATAGTATGGTAAGCCGGTATGGTCTGCCGGTCCTTTCCTCCGTACCAGCATTCGAATGCTGCACCTGAACCAGCCACATTAATCTCAGTATCGAGGATGTTTTGCGCCACGGCTTTAGCGGCGGCAAGGAATTTGCCGTCACCTACAGCTTTGCCATACTCTATCAGTCCTACGTAGCAGGACATCATTTCGTAAGCCTTATGACCGTTCTCGTAGCTCCACCATTTGCGCGGAAAATCAAACCGATGGGCCACCGGCACGTTTTCAAGTGCTTTCGTGACAAGACGGGTGCTTCCCGGTTTCTCGATAGCGGCCACGATTTCCGTTGCGAAATCGAGATATTTTCGTTTCTTCGTATACCGGTAGAGATACATGACCGGCTCAAGAATCGAACAGCTCGGCATACCCCTATATAACCCGGTTTTGGCGATGTCGACGTTACGCGTCTTAAGTTCGTCCATCAATCCGTCCATCAGCCTCTCCACGGATTTCAGGGCTTTCTTGTCTCCGGTCAGATTAAAATAATCCAACAGGGCCAGCGAAGTGTATTTACGTCCCCATATATCCCAGTTCGTAAGACGGTCCGTGTCCTTATAGTTTCCGATGTATCCGTCTTCGCGCTGCGTAGACATCAGATCCGAAGCCGCTTCCTTTATTTTATTCAGAAGCTCCTTGTCATCGGTATATCTGTATGACGCTATTGCACCGAGCATCCACTTGCCTATGAACTCTGTCTGCCACCTCGAGCCCTCGGTCAGATGACGGAAAGGCTCTACGAGAAGCGCGGTATTCCGACACTTCACCCTATTCTCGATGCAGGAGTTGATTCTGTCTCCTACATAATCCCCTATCGTGACAGACCTTTCAGCATACGCCGAAACGGCGAGCATAAAGGCTGACATAGCAAAACAAACGGTCTTTTTCATGTATGTAGATGTTCAAATTAGTCCATAACGACAGTATCGCCGCAATCCTTCAGCCTGAATATACGTGCCCGGCTTCAGTGTCGGCACAGCGGCCTTATCCTTGCGACAGCTTCGTTATATAATATGGCGATTATCCTGATATCCGGACACAATAAAAATGACATCGCCAGGCGATATTGGTTGGTTATCCAGCGCCGCCGGGCGATGTCCTCGTTGAACATTGATGCAGTCCGTAAGGAGATGGGCTGTGTTGAAAAGAACCGCACCTAAAATTTAGATATAATACTTTGGAGTGCAGTTCACTTTTGATGCAGTCTCACTGCGAATCCACCCGCCCGAGCCATACGCAAAGGCAATTCCGAAGCGGACGTCACCCGAGTATTAAATATCTCATATCGTTCCGGATTCGTGAATCCATCGCTGTCCGCAGCATCACGATATACAGTACATTCATACACCTCGCCTTCCGGAAGGAATCCGAAGCCGAGTATGTATTCACGGGCATCCTCGTTCGTGACTCCACCCACATACCAGTCGGAACTGTTCCTGTCCTTGCGCGCCACTACGATGAGATCACCCGGTTCGGCATCCAGATAGACACTTCTGCTCCAGTCCACGGGCACATCCTTGATGAACTGAAAGGCGTCCATGTATCGTTCGTAATGCTCCGGCAGGTCACCCGCCATCTGCACCGGAGAGTACATCGTCAGGTAGAGCGCCAGCTGGTTCGATATAGTGGCCCGCTTCTTCTTTCCCTGATAACCGGGGGCGAAGGATGTGATGTCCATACGGAATATGCCGGGCGTGAAGTCCATCGGGCCTCCCTTGAGACGTGTGAACGGAAGTATCGTGACATGCCGGGGAGACATCTCGGCATATTCCTGCCCCATCGCGCTTTCATTCGCCATCAGGTTGGGCCACGTGCGACATAGTCCCGTAGGGCGAACGGCCTCATGGGCGTTCACCATAATCCTCCGGTCGGCGGCTTTCTTCACCGCGTTCAGATAATGGTTCACGATATTCTGACTGTAATGATATTCCCCTTTCGGCAGGATATTGCCGACATATCCGCTTTTCACCGTGTTGTAACCATACTTCCGCATCAGGTCGTAGGCAGCGTCGAGATACCGCTCGTAATTGGCGACAGATCCGGAAGTCTCGTGATGCATCATGAGCCTGATACCTTTCTTATGGGCATAGTCGTTAAGTCCCGCGATGTCGAAATCAGGATATGGCGTCAGGAAGTCGAACACGAAATCCTTCTCCTTCCCGTACCAATCCTCCCATCCCACATTCCATCCTTCCACCAGAAGCTGGTCGAATCCATGACGCGAGGCGAAGTCTATGTATCTTCTCACGTTCTCGTTGTTTGCCCCGTGCTGACCGTGGGGTGTGGCCGACGCATAGTCGAATGTAGCCAGGTCGAAGTCTTTGGCATCGGTATAGCTCCATTTGCTTTTGCCCGTAATCATCTCCCACCACACTCCCATGAATTTCACGGGCTTGATCCAGGAAGTATCCGCTATCTTGCACGGCTCGTTAAGGTTCAGCGTAAGGTTCGAAGCGAGGATGTCGGTAGCTTTGTCGCTGACGGTCACAGTACGCCAGGGCGTGCGGAACGGGAGTGTCACCTCGGCGGCAGTTCCGTCGGGGCGTGGCGTAAGATGAGCCCGAAACACCTTCGACGGTTTATCTATCCGAAGATGCATAGCCGGAAAATCCACAAGCGCCGCTTCGTGAAGGTTGAGATATATCCCGTTGTCTGCTTTCATCATCAGCGAGGTCTGCACACCGGGGGCGCCAATCTCATCCAACAGGCTTTCCGTGTACTCGAATTCCTGGGAATCGTAGTCTTCGGGAATCCACCATGCCGTGTGATTCCCGGTCATGGCGAATTCCGTCACCTCCTCTTTCAGCACCAACACCGGATCCGGATGTTCCCGAAACACATAGCGGAAGCCCATGCCATCGTCGAACACCCTGAACTCTATGTCCATCCGGGTCTTGTTCTTCGAAAGGGAGACGGTCATTCCATTGTAATTCTCGCGTATGGAGTCGTTTTCTCCCCATACGGGAGTCCAAAGGCTGTCACACCGCTCGCGTGTTATCTTTTTGATGCGAAATCCGTCTGACAGCGAGGTGCCGTCAGACAATTCGAATCCCATGCACGATGGACGGATTATATCCTTGTCACCGTATGATACCGAATAGCAGGGACGTCCTTTCCTGTCCAGACTGAATCCCACCGAAATGCGACCGTCGGGAGACTTTACATTCGTTTTGCCCGCATTCGCCATCGGCATACAACAGAAACACGAGAGCAGGATAATTGTCCTTAGTTTTGACATCATGGTTGTAGTTGTAGAATTAAATTATTTATCGGTTGCAAACGGCAATACGGGCAGATTGTTGGCGCCGTAGAGATTGCCTCCGGGATAGTCCGCCCAATCATAGCGGACTGCGACCGGATCGGCTATCAATGGCGATGAAATACGAATGGTCCTGTCGTCGATCATTCGGGCGCCGGCCGATGCCCATTTTCCTTTCCTGTCACCTATTATGAAACCGGTAGCCACTCCACCCACAGCCTTGACCGGACCGCTGAAGGTCAATGTAATGCTCTTTCCGTCATTGACTACGGACGTGCATGCAGGAGCCTCGCATATCTGTTTCATGCCATATACCCTGTCCAATGCAATGATTGCAAGCCTTCGTGCCACCTCAGCCTTGTTCACCGGATGGATGTCTACGGGATTGCCGATATCAACGGCGGTCGCCATGGCCGTATTCGGAAGTTCAAGAGCCTTCGACTGAGCATGTCTCAGGAGGGCCCATTTTGAATCCGGCTGAACCGCGACCGGTTGAAGGAATCCGGCAAGCTGCACGAAATAAAACGGCATATCCGGATCATCAAACGCCTTTCGCCAGCCTTGTATCATGTTCTTGAAACATACCTCGTATTGAGCGTCGCGTCCTACGTTCTGACAGCCCTGATACCAGATGACTCCGGCTAAAGGCAATGTGGTCAACGGATTGATCATGGCGTTATACAACACCATCGGATGATTGTTCGACTCGGGCGACACATACGACATTCCCGTTTTCGAAAAATCGGACAATACCGTATAATTCCATTCTCCGTCAAGAGTATATCTCTTACCGTCAACAACAGCATAAGAAGACCGCCAGATACCGCCTCCACCGCCATTGTCCACCACTTCCACCGTAATGACATTTTCTCCGGCCTTCACCAGACTGCCGTCCACCTTATATTCCCGCGCAAGGTCATGTATATGGCAACTTCCTACGGGAATTCCGTTGAAATACGTCCTGTCCATGTCGTCCACGGCTCCAAGACAAAGCAAAAGGTCTTTCCCTGCCGCGTCCCGAGGCAGATCGAGCTCAAACTGCATCGTCACGATTCCGTCGAATCCGGGCAACACATTGTCTTCCCACAGAGAGGGCACAGGCATCTTTCCCCACGTCTTTCCGGTCTGCATCCTTGACTTGTCGAACGGATAAGCCGGTCGTTTATCACCCGTGGCTTCATAAGTCCGTCTTACCTCCGTCTCCGACAGCGCGGCCTCCCGGTCCTTGCCTCCCGACAGCTCATAATAAAATTCAAATCCGGGCACACCCTTAAGGGCCTCGCGGGGAGTCCACGCCTCGACGGTCGTGCCGCCCCACGTGGCGTCAATCACGCCCACCGGCACTTCGAGGGAATCCTGAAGCATTCTGCCGTACAGATAACCGATTGCGGAAAATGATTCGGCCGCCGGCGAAGACTCCACCCATCCATATTCCACACTTGCGTCATCCAGAGGCGTTAGCGATGTCGTGTTCTTGATCTGAAGCAGTCTTAAAGCCGGACGTCCCATGTCGGCCACCACCCTGTCTGCATCCGCCACGCGGGCCCAGTCGCCGCGTACGGGAAACTCCATGTTCGACTGTCCCGAGCAGAGCCATACTTCGCCTATGAGTATGTTCTGCAATACCTTTTCGCCATGACCGTCGTCCAGAACGATGGTGTATGGTCCTCCGCTGTCCGGAGTGGGAAGTTTCAGCGTGAATTTCCCGTTTCCGTCAGTCCCGGCGGAAACCGGGGCGCTCAGCCAGTCAGCCTTCAGGACAACCCTCGACCCGGGTGCGGCGGTGCCGGGAATCGTCACCACGGAATTGCGCTGCAGCACCATGTTGTCGGTATATATACGCGGCAGCACTATGGAGGCTTCGGATGTCCTATAACCTGACACACCGCCCAGCTGAGCGGTGTGTTCAAGTTTATTTGCATGGGTCTGTGCGCTCAGACATACGTTTAACGCACATAACCCGATTATCGTCAGTAATCTCATTCCGGATTATTTTATCATGACCTTCGAGACCTTTCCTCCTTTGCGCACCAGATACAATCCGCCGGCGGGATCATATACGCGCACTCCCTGCAGGTTATAATATTCAACCGGAGCATTCACGTCGGTTACAATATCTACGACGCCTGTCGAACCGGTCGGCGTGACATTCAGCGTCCAGTCATTGAGATTGAACTTCAGGGTATAGGTTCCTGCCTTCTCCACGATCCAGGCTTTGGTGTGGTCCGATGAAGATTCGCATGCATTATTCTCCAGGCCCGCTTCAGGGATATTAACTATCGCCGTTACACTGCCGATCGGGGCTTCAAGAGTCGTAGCCTCTGTCGGGACGATAAAATCCGCCATCCAATTTCCCTTCTCGCGCATAGCCTGGAAAATCCAACCTGCCTGAAATTCGCCGGTGTATACAAATACGTTGTCTCCCTCTGACTCACAAGGCGTCGGAGTATCTATACTCCATCCGCACACATCACCAATCAGATATAATGTCTTGGGCTGTTCACTTTCTCCGACATAAGTCGCGGAGATTGTCATTGCATCGATGTTGACGGTTATCGTATACACGCCTGCATCCTTTACCAGCCATTTGTAGTCTGGCTCAGTGGCGAGCACCATTTTATCGCTTGCCACGCCGGTTTTCGAGATCTCGCAGTTTTCCGTCTCCGGATGGTAAGCGGGTTTGCCACTCCAGTAATCATCTCTTTCGGGATAAATCTTGAAATCGAATGCTTTCAGAGCGCCTGTATAGGAGTATACACCGGTCTCGCCCTCTACAGGCTGCATTACTGTCACGTCGTTCCAGGACCATCCACCCTGGGTTGCCCCTCCTATCATATACAGTTCTGCGGGGTTCTCAGCCATAGCAATGGAGCTTCCTGCAACGGCCATGATGATTGATAAGATAATTTTTCTCATATCTATATGTATTTATTTGGTGAGTTTTACTATTTTACATCCATGAGGGGCAAGCGTGGCCGACAATGATTTCGCCACTCCTTCATCCGCATGCTTCCACAAGTCGCGTACCTTCCATTCGCCGTCGATGCCGAGGGTCTTGAAATCAACGCTGACCGACATGGCGTTGTCATCGCGGTTGAACAGGCCTATCACATAGTTGCCGTCCGACAACTGTCCGTACCAGATCTGGCTTTCCTTGCTGTTCAGTTCGTCGCTCAATGGTTTGCCGACAAAGCCGTCGGTATTCAGGGCCAGCATTTCAGTATTGGTATAGAATCGGGTATTGTCGCCGATGGTATTGTACTGGTCGGCTATCGTGACGGGTCCTCCGGCCATAAGCTGAAGCGACACCACCGATTCCTTCTCCGCGTCGGTGTTGAAAGTGTTGAGACGGATGAAGTCGCCGTCCAGCAATACCTTGCCACGCCCTGAGATATGGGACCAATACACGAAGCCATCAAACATATTCATGCAGTTCGGCCATGTGGTCCACGATTTTCCTCTCTCGCAATCGGAATAGTGCCACCAGCCGCCGTTGCCGGTATCCTGCACGATACGCACCATGTTGCCGCACAGTTTCTCTATTTCGGCGTCATAATACAGATGAGGCATCACAAGCGATATGAATATCCCGTATTTCTTCGCATTCTCCGCGATGTATGACAATGCGCGAACATACGACTCACGCCCGTAGCCACGGCCTATCGGACCCATGTTCCTGTCTTTTCCGTCCTCGTACCATGACAGGAAATCGACACGGATATAGTCGATTCCGAGTTCAGCGTAATGCTTGAAGAATCCGTCTATGTATTCCTTGGCGCCGGGATAGCTGGCCACTACCCATTGGAATCCCCACATATCCTCCGTACCGGGATTCAGCACCTCGCTCTTATGGTCCCAGAGCAGGTCGCCCACGGTATATTCGGTATCAGGCACCTTGGTGTCCCATGGAGCGTGCACCCACAAGGGATTGTCATAGATACCGACCTTCAGGCCCTTCTTCTTACACATCTCCACAAGTTCCTTTATGGACATCGAACCGTAATGCGTCATATACGGCGATCCGTCCTTACAGTTCTGCGATATGAAGCCGTCGGTGCATACCATGTCGTAACCGTAAGGCTTCAGGTCGCGGGCCAGCCAGTCAGTGATCTGCTCCCATTGAGCGGCGGTAATGTCCATGTCCTCGTTTTTCACGCCACTCTGCGACTGGGTGTGGCAGTATTCATAGACACTCCAGTACAGCGGAGCCTTGAAGTTGTGTATCTCCTCGATGGGAGGCAGGTCCGGCAACTCAAACTTCTGAGGACGCCGCATCTCTATGTTCTCGACGCACCCTGTCAATGCCACGGCGGCGAGCGTGGATGCAAGTAGGCTCATAATTCTTAATTTTATTTTCATTTTAACTTGTTTTCTGTTTTGATTTTCAAAGGTTGTTTAGAGAAGGTATTCAAGAGGGTGTATCAAATGAAGGTCCTGACACACCCTCTTGAGTATCATTCGCCGAGATATTCGGCGCTTATGGTCCAGTTCTCGAGGTCGAATGTCAGACGGTAATTGCCCGGGTCTTCCACCTGCCACATGTTGGTATGGTCAACGAGATAATCGAACTCGTCGCTTTCCACACCAGTCTTGCTTATCTTGCAGCCATTTGCCACAGGCAGAATGAACGGAACGTTCCAGTCTCCGGCCATCGCCGTGGCCTGAAGGGCACCCTGGAAGAGTTTTCCCTCATATACGAAGACATGTTCGGATTTCATCACAAGCGGCGTCGGAGCACCGATGTCCCAGCTGTTGGGAGTGGCGTCACCCAGGATATAAAGCGTTGACGTTTCAATGGGTCTCTTTCCGGGGTCTCCCAGATATTCCGCCGAGATTGTCATCTTCTTGGTGTTGATGTCGATCTTGTAGTTGCCGGCAGTTACCACATTCCACTGGTCGTCCGGCTCGGATGTCAATACGACATCGGTCGCGGTTATGCCGTTTTCAGAAATCTGGCAATCAGGCGACGAAGGCCGGTAGAACGGCGCGCCGAAGTCCTTGACCGTCGTGGCCTTGAACGTTCCCTTGGAAAGATATCCGGTCCATGTATATTCTCCGTCGATTCCATCTACCGGAGTCAGCTCCGTGGCATTGTCGAGACTCCAGCCTCCGGCCGTGGCGGATCCCACGATATAAAGCTTCTCCGGAGCGTATGCTCCCAGATATTCCGCAGAGATGGTCCAGTGCTCAAGGTCGAAGGTCAGACGGTAACGTCCTGCATCCTCTACCTGCCACATGTTGTTGTGGTTGATGGAATAATTGAACGTTTCCTTGTCTTTCCCCGATTTGCCGATCTTGCTGTCGGCTTCAATCGGAAGTATGAAAGCCGGAGCCCAGTCGCCGGGTGTAAGCAATGCCTGCAGCGCACCCTCGTTCAGTCCGCCCTCATACACGAATATGAAGTCCGAGATCCTTTCGCAGGGCGTAGGCGTGTCTATGTTCCACCATGAAGGTGTCGCGTCTCCGATGAGATACAGGTTTTCAGTCTCGATAGGCGTAATCTCGGGTCCGTCGGGTTCACGCAGATACTCTGTGCTCATGGTGCGGTGACGCATGTCGAACTCAAGTCTATACACACCGGCCTCTACTATGTTCCATTTGTCGTCCGGGTCCCCGGCGGTCATCTTGAACGGAGCGTCGATAATCGGTTCCTTGCCTATTTCCGTTCCTCCCGTCAGAGGACGGATGAAAGGGTCGTTCCAGCTGCCGGTAGTGATGCAGAGTTTCATTTCTCCGACATTCATGTTGCCCTCCCACGTAAACACAAGAGGGTCCTCGTCCGATGCAACAAGGGGCGTGGGGGAATTTATGTCCCATCCCTTGGGCGTGGCATCCCCGACCATATAAAGAACCGATGTCTTTATAGGAAGGTCTTCTTCTATTATCACCAAATCTTTCGCCCCCTCGCAGCCCCCGAGCGTCAAGAGCAGGAGTACGGACAGTAAACTGAATATATTCTTTAACTTCATAAGTCTTTATCGATTAATTAGTGAGAAGTTGTTTCAGGCTTCTTCCCGGCATGCCGGGAGGCCTGTTCAGCACGATTATCTGCCGTATCCCGGATTCTGCTCCAGCAGGGAGTTGGAGTTGAGAATGGAGCGGACTATGGGGAATATCGCCGTATGGCTGTCGGCATCCGGAGTCTTGTCCCACCAGCGTCCGGTATTGAATTTTCCGAAACGCACCAGGTCTATCCGTCGCCGGCTTTCGGCAAAGAATTCCCTGCCCCATTCGGCCAGCATCTCGTTCTCGTCGAACTTCGCCTTTCCTTCGGGAGCGTACAGCACGTTATCGAGGTTCTCGGCCGGATAATTACGACGTCTTACGGTATTCAGCAGCCGCGCGGCTCCTGTTTTGTCGCCCGCACGCATCTTGCATTCGGCCAGCGAATAAATAATCTCCGGAAGGCGGATCTCCGTATAATCGCTCTCCACCTGATTCGGATCGCCATCAGCCAACAAAGGATACTTCACGAAATGCCAGCCGGAATTATGGTCGCCGTTACGCAAAGTGCTGGTCTTGTCGCCGGGCCATTTGTCGGGATCAAGGCCCTGGAACTTGCCCACGGCATCGCGGATATACAGGTCGTATGGAAGCTCGGGAGCACGCAGACGCGTTATGTTGCCGGAGTTGTCCTTATATTCAAGATAACCGTAGAGGAACATACCCTCGCGGCGGCTGTCGCCGGTATTGGTATAGAACTTCATACGCTCGTCGCCGGGATACTTCCTGAAATTCTGTACGGGCATTCCGAGTTCGTAATCATACAGATTGCCGTCCAGGTCATAGCTTGGTGAAGCGGCATACTTGCAGTTATGATGGATGCCGGACTTGTTATCGTCCAGGAACCACGCCGCATTGGCGGGAACCGTCCAGGCGTAGGTGTTGTAATCGTAGTGCCAGTGCGAATATCCCTTCGCACCCGGGAACCCGAAGATCACTTCGTCGCAATTGTCGTTGTCATAATCGAAGGCTGCGTCCCAACGGTCGGCCAAGGCATAGTCACCATACTTGTTGTCAAGGATATCCTGGGCTACCTTGGCGCAATCCTCATATCGGGGCTGTCCCGTATATACTTCGGCATTCAGATACAGACGCACCAGCAGAGACGCGGCCGCGGCCTGTGTCCATTGTCCCTGAATCTGGGCGTTGGTGCCCAGACCGTTTTTCTTTATAAGCAGTCCGAGATTGTCCTTAAGCTCACTCTCTATGAACTTGAATACATCTTCGGGAGCCGCCTGGGGATTATTGGGCCGGTCACTGAAGGTCGTGACCAGCGGCACATTGCGGAACTCGTCAAGCAGCCTTATATAGAACCATGCACGGAGTATGCGGCATTGCGCCGTCAGATTGTGGAACTCAGCCTCGCTGAAACCGAATTGCTCGGGAGTGAACCGGCTTAAATCCTCGATAACCAGATTACACTGCATGATTCCCTGGAAACAGCCGTTCCATTCATCCCTGGCCTCGACGAAGTCGTCTACGGTCCATGTATGATAATGCAGGCGTTCCCAGCATCCTCCGTCATAAAACCAGCCGTCGCGTGTGGGCGTGATGAGCTGGTCCGCGGGAAGCTCGTTCAGTATATGACGGTTGCATATACTCCAGTATGCGTGTTCGAAGGGTCGGAACACGGCCCGGACCACATCCATCTTTGTATTGTAATAATTTTCCGAACCCACCTGGTCGTAGAGAGTCTCGTCGAGGTTGGTGCAACCTCCCAGGACCAGCACTGACGCAGTGGCTATCACGATATGTTTCAGAAATTTCATGTCTTAGTTGTTTTTGCTGTTAGAAATCAACCTGAAGACCCACGATGAACTGACGCGTCGAGGGGTAATAACTCCGGTCGCCCTGAGCTCCGGGCTGCAGGCCGTTGACCTGATAGGTGGATGGATCGACTCCGGTGAATTTTGTGAGCGTGAACACATTGTTGACTGTGCCGTATACCCTCACCTTGTCTATGAAGCGGCATTGGGGCAGGCGCAGCGTATAACCAAGCGTTATCATGTCAAGCTTGAAATAGTCGCCGTTTTCAAGGAAATAGTCACTCACTACCGGAGCGGAGTATGGCGATACGTCGAAATTCTTGCCGTATGCCTTTGTCAGCATATTACCGTTGAAGTTGCGGGTGCCGTAATAAAAATCATGAATGTTGAAAATCTGGAAACCGAAAGCTCCACGGAAGAACAGCGATAAATCGAAATTGCGGTAACGGAAGTTATGTGTCGTCGACATGGTGAATTTCGGCATTCCGTTTCCAACCACACGACGGTCTTCTTCAGTGGCCATCGACGCACTGATCATCTCTCCGTTCTTATCATATACCACCCATTCGCCGTTGCGGTCGATGCCGGCATATTTCCACATGTAGAAATTGCCTATAGGCTTACCCTTCTCGATGCGCTGCAGGTAATAGTACGGATACGGATTCACTGTCTCGCAGACGCTGTAATAATCCTGTCCGACATATTCAGAATTACTGAATTTCACGAACTTATTGCTCATCGTGCTTCCAATCACACTGAAATTGTATGAAAAATCCCCGGTCTCCACCACATTGAAGTTAAGGTCGAATTCAAATCCGGTGTTTTTCATCGTTCCCACATTCACGAATGTCTCGCCATGGATGTTCGGTGGCACCGACACCGTATAATTCCCGAGCAGATCCTGCTGCCTGCGGTTGAAATAGTTCAGCGAGCCATAGATGCGATTGTCGAGCAATGAGAAATCAAGACCGATATTCCAGTTCTTTCCCTTTTCCCAATGGAGGTCGGGATTCACGTTCTTGCCGGGTCCCCATACCTGTATATATTTTCCGTTATAGTAATAGTATCCGAATCCGCTCATGGTGTTTATCGACAGATAGCTGTCGAAATCCTGATTGCCGGTGACTCCATAGTCGGCCCTTAGCTTCAGGTCGTTTATCCATGTGATGTCCTTCATGAATTCCTCCTGCGAGATGCGCCATCCTACGGAAACGGCGGGGAAATTACCCCATTTATGATTCATACCGAATTTCGAGGAACCTTCATGACGCAGGGACGCGGTGACAAGATATTTGCCGTCGTAATCATAGCTCAGTCGGCCGAAGAAGGAGATAAGTTTCGAATCGTTCTTATAGCTGCCCATCAGCACCTCGCCTTCCTCCTTGGCCCATAGGCCGGATCCGAGATTGTCCGCACCGAGACCATCGTTGGGGAAATCTCGGTTCTCGGCATTAAAGCCGGAAGTCTGGGAATACTGATAGGAATATCCTATCATGGCCTTCAGATTGTGTTTGTCCGCAAAACATGCGCTGTAATTTGTGAGCCATTCCAGAATGTACTGATGACTTTTGTTGTATGAGCGCGAAGCGACACCCTCGTGTCCGCTGTTCAGACATGCCGTGCTGGTAGACGGAACGAACGAAGTGTTGTCGTTGCTGTAATGATGACTCGCAAACATAATCTGGGTGGACAGATTCTGTCCGGTCGTCTCGTTCCTGTAAAACAACGGAAGCAGGTTGAGTTTCAGCGATCCGTCCATGTCCAGCAGTCTGTCGTCGCCATGGCTTTTCTCCAGCTTCTGTCTCTCCACAGGGTTGCTGCCGGCAATCTGCCCGAAGAAATTATAATATTGCGAGGGATTGTTGGGATCCATCAGAGGGGTGGTCGGATTGGCCTCAATGGCGTCCTTGAACACTCCCCAGTCGGCATTGTCACGCGATATGACGCGCGGCGCCACATTGAGGTCAATCGTGAATAGATCTCCCTTGGTGGAATGATGCACCGACGCACGCGCTCCATACTCGCGTCTGCCCGAACGCAGGTCTATTCCGTTCGCATCGCGATAGTCGGCACTTACCCGGTAATTGCTTCTTTCATTACCGCCGCTTACCGAGAGCGTATGTTTCATAGTGAATCCCGTGCGCGACACGGCGTCAAGCCAGTCGACATTTCCGCCGATGTCCACTCCGGGATCTCCCCAGCCAAGACGGATCTCGCGGAAATCCTGCGCGCTCATCATGTCCAGCTCTTTCTTCATCACATCCCATGACAGTGTACAGGAATAAGATGTGTGCGTCTTTCCGTCGCGCGCACCCTTTTTGGTCGTAACCACGACGACTCCATTGGATCCACGGGTTCCATATATGGCCGATGCGGCGCCGTCCTTCAGGATGTCAAACGATGCGATGTCGTTGGGACTGACGTTCGTAAGGTCTCCGCCCGGCACTCCGTCGATGACAATCAACGGTCCGAGACCCGCGGAACGCGAGGAGACGCCGCGAATCTGGATACTGGCCTGATTATTCGGGTCACCCGCACCCGTGTTGGTAATGGATACGCCCGGCACCTTGCCTTGTATCAGCATCTTGGGATCAAGTGAACTTACGGACAGAAAGTCCTTTTCGCCGACATGGCTTATGGCGGATGTCAGTTCCTTCTTGTCCATGGTGCCATAACCGATCACCACGACTTCGTTAAGGACATTGGCGCCCTCGCTCATGACGACGTCCAACTCCCCCGCTCCGTTCACCTTTTTTGAAACAGGATCATAGCCGACGTAAGAATATTTCAGACTGGATCCGACCGGAACGTCAATCTCATACTTGCCGTCAACATCTGTGGCGGCTCCTTTCATGGTTCCCTTGTCCATCACCGTGACTCCGATCAACGGCTCTCCGGCCTCATCACGCACATATCCGGTCACATGCACCGTCTCGCCTTTCTTGTCCTTTGATTCAGCAATCTTGCCGGCTTTAGGCTTGGCGGCGCCTCCTTTGGTCAGTACTATCTGCTTCTTGTTGATGCGATAGCTGATGCCACTGCTGTCGAATAGTTTGTCAAGCACAGCCGTCAGCGGCTCGTTCGTGACGTTCAGGCTTACCTTGGAATTGACGTTCACGGCATCCTTGCTGTAGAAGAACCGATAGTCGGTCTGCTGCTCGATTTTTTTCAAGACAGTCTGCATCGGCACACCGCTTACATTGATGGTGATGTTGCCATTTCTCGCATACGACGGAAACGCTATCATCAGCATCACGAAACTCAATATAAGAGCCTTGATGCCGTAACGCAATTCCCGACGAGGCGTTCGTTTAGTTAGTTCGTCCATACTTATTATTATTGTTATTGTTGGTCTCGATTTGAACCAGGCGTGCGTCCTTACATGGTATTTTTTCCTGTGTGTCTTTACTTGGTATCAATACCTTCCGTGCGTCTTTACATGGTACAAAATCAGTCTGTAGGAATATGCCTACATTTTAATGACACCATCGGCCCGATTTCCCACACACCTTTTTTAATATTTTTTTAATTTCTTTAAAATTTTATCCGAATGTGTTGTGTGATAGGATTTTATTTTATAACTTCGCGACGAATCCGGAGGATTTACCCAACATTCCACATACCATGTCTATTCCAGGTGAAGAATATAAAGATGAGAAATTACTTGTGGCTGCCCTGCGACTGGACAGTCACGAAGCCTTCATCAGAATATTCCGACAATATTACAGCAATCTTGTTTTGTTCGCCGGTCAGTTCATCCCCGACCGGCTGACATGCGAGGATATAGTACAGAACGTGTACCTTAAGCTATGGCAGGAACGCCGGCAGCTTGAGGTTCATTCTTCGTTACGCTCGTTCCTGACGGTTCAGGTTCAGAACCAATGCCTAAACCATCTGAGGCATAACAAGGTCAAGGCCAGGTATCAGTCCGAACTCCAGGTCGCGCTCCTGTCTCTGTCGCCGGAAGAACATATTTTCTATTCCGAACTGAACGATGCCTTCGACAGCGCTCTTGCGCGAATGGATCCGGTGCTCAGGGAGACCCTCTTGCTGAGCCGCGATGAAAAGCTTAAACATTCCGAAATAGCCGGAAGACTCAATGTATCGGTCCGGACGGTCGAAAACCGTATCAGCAAGGCCATGAAATTCCTGAGAAACAATCTCCGCGACTTTAAATACCTGATACCTCTGTTTCTCCTTTTCCAAGATTCCCTATAAACATCCCCGAAATTATGACAGACAATAATAACCCGATAGACATAGACACTCTGATAGCCCGGTACTTCTCCGGGGAAGTTTCCGAACCGGAACTCGCCTATCTGATAGAATGGATCAAGGAATCCGATGATAACCGGAAATATTTCTTTGAGCTCCAGGATATCTGGCACGGGCTGAATCCGTCGTTTGAGGCCCTCGATATAGATTTGCAGGATGCGGAGGAGAAAATACTTGTCAAATCCGGACTTCGCAAAAAGAGTCCGTCATGGATCAAGGGATTCATGAAGCTTTGGTCGCGTATCGCCGCCGTCCTGCTGCTGCCGTTGATTCTGTTAGTGGTCTACAAGTATGTCGTACCCGGCAACCGTTTGGATTCCATACGGGAGATCTCCACCACATACGGATGCTCGATGAAGACCACGCTGCCTGACGGCTCGGTAGTATGGCTCAACGCCAACAGCACACTGAAATATCCGTCCGAGTTCAAGGCAAAACACCGTGACGTTGACCTTAAGGGCGAAGCATATTTTGACGTTCATTCCGACGCCAGGCATCCTTTTGTAGTTCACGCATCGGGACTCAACGTCGAAGCGACCGGGACCGAATTCAATGTAAACTCATACGGCACTGGGACCACGTCCGTTACGTTGGTAAACGGTAATGTCAACGTAGGCATCGACGGCAACGGCAAGCATTATGAAATGGTTCCGGGCGATTACCTGAAACTTCACGACGGGAAAGTAAATATCAGGAAAGGATGCGATACGGAGAAATACTGTTCGTGGCGCAACGGCGTCCTGCTGTTCGACGATGACACGCTTCAGGAAATATGCGATCGTCTGGAGCAGATATATGATGTCCGTTTCGATATTACCGACCCGAATGTGGCCGCTTCAAGATACTGTATGACACTCCGGGGCGAGAACATCAAAGAAATCATGGAGCTTCTGGAACTCAGCGCCCCTATCCGCTGCACATCCTCCACTGAAAATTCCAATGATTCCGTACCCTCAACCCAGATTATCACCATTGCCTCTATCTGAATATGAAATATCATATTTGGCTTATATCCGTTATCTGTCTGATTATCGATGTCTCTTGCAATCGCACTTCCCGGTCTACGGGAGTGTCATTACAGGAGGATTTATATGCGTTCATAGACTCCTTGTCCGGCAATGTAGGCGTGGCGTTTGTAAGCGAAGGGGACACCGTTACAGTAAACAATGGCGTACACTATCCGATGATGAGTGTGTTCAAGATGCACGAAGCATTGGCCGTGGCGAATACTTTGGAAAGGTCCGGCATTTCGCTTGACACGATACTGTCGATCAATCGAGTTGATCTCGACCTCGACACCTGGAGTCCGATGCTGAAGGAATATACCGCCGAACGCTTTACCGTTCCTGTCAGCAAGCTGATGGAATACGCCGTAACCAAGAGCGACAACAACGCCAGCAATCTGCTGTTCAGGCATATCGTCTCCCCCACTGAAACAGATGCATATATCCGGTCCATTGCCAAGGACACCACATTCCGCATACAATATTCCGAGGCCGAGATGAAAGCCAACCACGCATTAAGTTACTGTAATTACACCACTCCCCTTTCTGCGGCACTGTTGATAAAACAGGTGATGGAAGAACCGGTTGTCGGAAAGAATTATCAAGACTCGATACGTCAATATCTGTCTACTGTCACGACAGGCCAGGATCGTCTCGGAAGCGTTACCGAAGGTTCAGACGTCGAGCTGTTCGCCCACAAGACCGGCAGCGGCTATCAGAACGAAGCCGGAGAACTGATCGCGCATAACGACGTCGGCTATTTCCGTCTGAGGGATGGCCGCAGCTATGCCCTTGCGGTACTGATCCGCGACTTCGCCGGCACCGAAGCCGATGCCTCGGCCATCATCGCCGACATTTCCCGCCGGGTCTATCATTATTGCAAGAAGTAACCCAAAGCAAAAGCAAACATTACAATAATTGGCCTTATTTATAATCAGTTAGCAATTCTATGACTTTCATTTTTCAACTCTGCCTACAGAAATATTAGTGAGTCCTGTTTTCTTGCCATTTTTACCATCAGCCGAAACCACATCATAGATATCTTTCTCATCTGTTGCCTCAATTGGTTCAAAAGTTATTCTAAGAGTGGTATCATCAATCTTTATATGCATCTGTATGGCGCTGATAGCGGCTTTATCGGCACCGACTGTATGTCAGGCACAAGCACAGCGCAGCCGGGAGTTCAAAAACAAGTATAAATTGCAGGAGGCCGTGGTGCTGAGCCGTCACAACATACGCGCTCCCCTCTCCGACTCCAAGAGTGCGCTTGGCCGCATGACGCCGCACAAATGGCACAAATGGGGTGTTGGCAAATCCGAGCTTACAAGCCGCGGCGGGGCTCTGGAAACCATGATAGGACAGTATTTCCGTAATTGGGCGGTAGACGCCGGACTGTTCCCCGAGAACTGCATTCCTACAGCCGATGACGTCAACGTCATAGCCAACTCCATGCAGCGCTGCATAGCCACCGCACAATACTTCACATCCGGATTCATGCCCGTGGGAGGAATAACGGTCAACCACCGCTTCGCACCGAGTCAGATGGATCCGCTGTTCAATCCGCAACTCACCAAGGTCGGACCTAAATTCAAGGAGGAAGCCCTAAGACAGATGAATGCAATGGGAGGCAAGAAAGGGATGTGGGGCGTGAACGAGAAACTGACGCCAAACTACCAGCTGATTCACAGGACTCTCGACATGGACAGGAGCCCTATGGCCAAGGAAAAAGATCCCGCTATGGCCGGTCTCGACAACTATGACACTGAAATCGTTCTTGAACAGTGGCAGGAGCCGCATTTCAAGAAAGGGTCTGCCCTCCAGGACTATAACGGCGCAAGCGATGCGATGATTCTGCAATATTACGAGACTCCTGACACTTTGGCCGCTACATTCGGTCACGATCTAAGCCGCAGGGATGTTGAACAGTTGGCCAAGATCAAAGACATATATCAGGATGTGCTGTTCGCGGCTCCGATAGTAGCGACAAACGTTGCCAATCCGCTGATTCTATACATGTATGATGAGCTCCGCTCGCCCAACCGCAAGTTCACGTTCCTGGTGGGACACGACAGCAACATCGGCTCGGCTGCCTCCGCGCTTGGAGTGGAGAAATATGAGCTTCCCGGCACCATAGAGAAAAAGACTCCGATAGGCTGCAAACTCGTGGTTGAAAAATTCCTCGGACCAGACGGCAAGGAATATGCCGACATCAATCTGACATATCAGAGCGTGGACCAGTTCCGCAACATGGAACTGCTTAATTTGGACAACCCTCCCATGATATATCCTTTGTCGTTAAAGGGATTACAGAAGAATGCCGACGGCCTTTATGACTTCGCGGACGTTGAAGCCCGCTTCGCCCAGGCCCTCGCCGCCTACGACGCCCTCGACTGAGCATCAGATACACTTATTCACCATAATTACTCCTGCCCGGTTACATGGACAGGAGTTTTTTGTCAACGAAACAGTACATCCTGCCACATCACTGATTAGCATTCAGTAAAGATTCTATTTTTATGTTTATTTCCTGAACAGCCGATTTGTATTCGTCGTCGCCGTCAGCCTCCAGACAGATGGTAACGGTCTGCCAGGAGCGGCGTGAATCTTTCCCGAAATAATTGTCATCGACACGGAAACTATATTCCCCCGTCTGTATGGCGGGTCCGGCAATCAAAACGGCCCTTGGTCTTGATACAGAATGATCCGCGGTCAACGTTTTGCGGTCATCTTCGGAAAAGAACGGCTCGATAACGAATTCTGTACCGGGAACAGACGCGTTCATTTTCACATGGCCGGACGCATTGTATTTTATTATCTCACCATTTACCTTCGCGCCGAGATACTGCATTTTCCTATTATGAGAAGCGGCATATATCGCCTTGGTCCATTCGACCATCTCGTCGTCATGATACCAGAAACAGTCGTGCGGATCGGTGCTTTCAGAGCCATCTGCATACCATCGCGAATAGAGACGGCCTTCCTTGGGTCGAGGATTATTAATGGATTTGGCTATGAACCGTGCTATGTAACGCTGCGTCTCGTCGGAGAGGTCGAAATGACCCTTGCCGGCATCGCACAGAAACGAAATGCGGCTGTCGGGATACATCATCCGGAATGCAAGTGCAGGACGCACCCGGGCCTCCCACCATTCATATTCCCCTTCAATCATCAGCCCCGGAATATAGTCTATGTTTCGCGTACGTCCCCATTCTACATTCTCTCTGCCATATCCGCAAAGATTGGTGCGCGGCGCATCTCCGTGAAACGATATTATGCAGAGTGTCCTGTCCGGGTTCCACGCGGCAAAATTCCACGGAAATGTTGCCTGTGCGGAATGTCCGAACGGGATTATAGGAGCAGTAGCGATTTCCGGATGCTCGGTACCTTTGGCAAAATCAGCCATTATTCTCTCAAAACGCTTCTGACAGCCATCTTCCGTGTCCCAATTTTGCGAACCACGCTGCACGAATGCCCTCGCAACGCCAAGGCTGTCCATTGCCGCAGTGAACGCCGCACTGCGGAACAGCGCCTCCTCCGTCATATTCTGATGACAATACAGCACAGCCTTTACCTCCAAGGCTCCGCGCGGCAACCTTATATATGCACGTTCTCCCTCATTCCCTGTATGGTAGTCGAAAGTCACACGCGACTTCTGCAACTCGACTCTGCCGCGCATGTAATCCGTAATAGCACGTACCGAATCGACATTGGCATGACAGCGGTCGAAACGTGTACCGAACGGGCCCATTGTCAGCGGATTACGGTCGTCGTTCTGGTGAGCGACACAATGCAGTACAAAATAATTTACCCCCGTATCACACAGTTTGTCTATGTCATCCTTGAAATTGCTCAAGACGGGTTGAATGTCCGCATCGCCGGGATAGGCCGTGAAACATTCACATCCTATGATGTCGCGTCCCGCACTGTGGCCGTACCGTGACACAAAATATGGCCTCTCAATCGAACCGTAATGACATCTGGCCCAATATTCACTCATCGGCAAATCAAACGACATGCCGTATTCCTTGCGGTCGAAGTCTCCGTTACCGTATGGTTCTCCGGCCAGTTTAAGGCCATAACGGCCTATCATTTTTTTGAAAGGAAGAAGGAACTCAGACATGAAAAGCTTCTGTTTAGCCTTGGTGATTCTGCCTATGCCCCCATATAGAAAATCCTTGCCTTCTCCTGTAGTGATATATTCCGGACCAAGGGCCTCCGTCCAATCCTGACCGCCCGCTTCCCAACTGTCTATGCAGATGTATTGTAAGGTCGAGCCGCAGAATTCCTTCAACTCCTCAAGAAGCGGCTTGAGAAAGCGGTTGAAATGTGCCTCCACTCCCTTGCGCGACAGTTTGTCCACTTCAAGTCCGATTCCGGCCTCGGAAGCGGCTGTGACCGTTTCGCCGTTGGTGGTGTATCCGACCCTGCGATATGTGATACCGCTGCCGGGAGAGGTCAGAATTTCCATACGGTCCAGATTCGAACCGCGGTTTGCCGTCAGTCGGATATATTTCCCGCTTGTCGGCTCAAACGACAGGTGCATCGGTATGTCTCTCGCTTTCAACGGACGCCCGGACATCGTTCCAACATTCTGCCAGTTCCTGCCGTCTTCACTTATTTCCACCTTGATTTTTGGCGCATAATCGCGGGGACCGTCGAACGGGTCCAGCGGCTTTTCCCTTTCCCCACGCCACAGATTTATACCTATTACCGGCTTCTTTCTGTTCAGTCTGACTATGACCGTTCCGTCTTTCTCAATTCGGCGGTTCAGAGTCTGCATTTCATCGTCACAAGTGGTTTTGAATGTCTTGATATCACGGTAGAAACCCATCTTGTGCACCGGAACAGGTGGATTTTTTCGGCCGGACACACTCCATGTAAGCTGTTTCATTGATTCTTCCGGTTTTATCCAGGGACCTCCCATAGCCGTATAGCCCGGCGAATTGTGCAGACCCAACACAATGCCGAGTCGCTTTGCTTCCTTACATGCATGTTTGACCGCATCTATCCATTCCCTGCTTCCATAATCAACCTGACCGCGACTCACACCGACCCACGTGTCGAATATAAAAGCAGACTCTATACCTGCCGCCTTCATATATTCCAGGTCCTTGGTTATACCCTCTTTGGATATATTACCGTTCATCCATTCCCAGTAACAGCCGGTCACGGGATGTGAGGGTTGAACGGTTCGACCGGCAAACATCTGAAACGACAGCACAATGCCAAAGAATAATGAAATTAAGAATTGTTTCATTTTTATCAGTTCTTTGACCTAAGTACGGTCACAGAACGTCATGCACTCATTAATAATGAAACAACTTTTGAAGCATTATAATTCAAAATCAGTTCATCGGGGCACTCTGTCTGAGCTAATAACGGATACAATCTTTCCTTCAATGCTTGTTTATTTAGAAAAAAGATGTATTTTTGCATTTATAAATCAGATTTATGTTAGAGCAGGAGAAATATAACAGGATTGTCCAGGCAATCATAAATAAAGCCGCAGAGATTCTACCTAAAGGATCACAGGTATCTCTATACGGTTCACGAGCACGTGGCGATGCTCGTCCGGACTCTGACTGGGACCTTCATATTCTCGTCCCCGGAGAAGAACAACTGCCTATAACTAAATGGGACGAATATGGATGGCCTTTCGAACAGATAGGATGGGATTTTGACGAATGGATCACGCCCCGTGTATATTCATTTGCAGGATGGATTAAACGCAACTTTCTTCCTTTCTACAAGAACGTTGAGAATGATAAGATAATCATCTTTCAAAATTGAATACCTTAGACAACTTCTATATGACACTAAATTCTAAAGAACGGTCAGATATTGTCGAATACAGACTTGAGAGGGCCATTAAAACTATAAAGTAAGTCACGGATGTCGGATCTCTGGGATATTGGACTCTTGCAGCCAATCGCTTATATTATGCCGCATATTACGCAAGCGCCGCTTTGCTGATCAGCGCAGGCATAGATGCTACAACTCATAGAGGAGTTATCCGTATGATAAGTTCATCTTATGTCAAAACAGGTATGCTGCATGAAGAAGATTCCAAGCTATTGGGCAGATTGTTCACGATGCGCCAATCAGGAGATTACGAAGACTTATTTGATTGGGAAGAAAAAGACGTCTTACCCTTAATTCCACAAGTAAAGGACTATATCGACAGGATTCAGAATATAATAGAGTCTACAACGCAAACTAATTAGATAACAACAGTCAACTATGAATCAGAAGCTTTTGATGACAATTCTGGCGGTAGGTATGATGTACCTGACATCGATGGCCAAAGATCCGGTCAAGATACCGTTGGGAACCGACAAGGATGCCGGCGTGATGTATGTATATCCTGCCGACAAGAGTTCGGGAGTAGCTGTTGTAGGATGCCCCGGCGGCGGTTACGCCATGAAGGCGATGGATCACGAAGGCTTCGATTTTGCCGGCGAACTCAATAACTTGGGTGTCACATACGCAGTGGTGGATTATAGTCTGCCTCACGGACAGTCGGAAGTGCCTGGCGACGACTTGCGCAAGGCAATCAAGATCATGCGCGAGCATGCCAAGGAATGGGGCATAGATAAAACAGGCGTCATGGGATTCTCGGCCGGCGGTCATCTTGCCTCGACCGTAGCCACACATTACGATGATGCCTCACGTCCCGATTTCCAGATTCTGTTCTACCCTGTCATAACGATGGACCCTGAATATACGCATTTGGGATCTAGAACCAATCTG
Organism: Porphyromonadaceae bacterium UBA3318; assembly: GCA_002361235.1. Taxonomy (GTDB): domain Bacteria; phylum Bacteroidota; class Bacteroidia; order Bacteroidales; family Muribaculaceae; genus Lepagella. The sequence continues at coordinate 32,514 of DESI01000010.1, forward strand.
TTGGGAGAGAATCCCCCGAAAGCGTTGGAAGGGAAATATTCCAACGAGCTACAGGTCACCCAAGACACACCTCAGGCCCTGATATTCCATTGCAGCGACGACGACATCGTGCCGGTAGCCAATGCCGTGAATTACTACACCGCCCTACACCGGCATGGAGTTCCCGCATCCCTGCACATATTCCCTACCGGAGGCCACGGATGGGGATTCCGCGATTCATACCGGTACAAATCACAGTGGCTCCCGGTCTTCCGCGACTTTCTCACATCCCTCAAGACGAAATAATACTTTTCACATGTTTACGCGTTGATAACGAAGATGATTAAAGATAGAAATCATATTGACCGCGCGAAGAACAATCTGCTTTCGGCATTGAAGGCGGAGCATGCGTTTTGGTCGTATGATTTAACTTCAATAACAATAGAAAACATTGATGACGAACAACTGATTGCCTTGACAATGCGATATCTTGATTTACCTGAAATCAAGCAGCTGTTCAATATTTATTCATATCGAAAGATTAAGTCGGCATGGCGTAAGTTGTTAGTGCCGGAAGGAGCCTACCTCTATACATTAAACCGCTTCTTTGCCTGGTATTATTTCAAAGCCAAGCGCCCTGACGCCTATTTAAAGTCATTGCAGACTCGCCACGTCAACAAACTAATCAACGCTTGATATCCTATGAAAGGTCTCGCTCCGCATACTTCATCCATTTTTGAGACTCTCTCAAAACTTGAATGCATCAAGCCTTATGTTCTTGTGGGAGGCACAGCTCTTTCCCTTCAATTAGCAACCAGACAAAGCGAAGATCTGGATTTTATGTCCTGGAGGAAATCTAAAGACGAGAAACGCGAAGTAGATTGGCCGACAATCAGAAAGGAACTCCAATCCATAGGCGAAGTGGAGAAATGCGATATTCTGGACTTGGATCATATAGAATATATTGTAAACGGAGTTAAAATTTCCTTTTATGCCAATCCCAATTATTCTCCTTTGCAGGCAGAGATTCCTTTTCTCAATAATATAAGGCTTGCAGATCCTCTGTCTATAGGTGCGATGAAAATGGAAGTCATGTTGCGTCGTAGCAAATTCCGTGACTATTATGACATCTATTCGTTACTTGAGCATGGTGTTAAGTTACAGAACATGATTCGTTTGGCCTTAAAGTATTCCGGCCATAGATTAAAGACCAAGAACCTGATTGCAATGCTAACGCGTGGCAATCGATTCCTCCCCGACTCTCATTTTGCCACCCTCCGGCCAATCTATCCCATAGGACCAGAGGATATAGAGAATCGTATCAAAACCGAAATAGAATCTTTCGACCTGTAAATACATATTTCATCTTATTTGGTTGGTTGAAGTATTCATATTAACTTTGTAGGAAATAACCTGACTACCATATCATGACTACAAACGAAACGCATATTGACGCGACCGTGCGTAAGCACCGGCGCGTGGATGCCGCCGACGTGCTGCGCGGCTTCGCGGTGCTGGCCATTATCCTGCTCCATTCCATCGAGCATTTCAACTTCTACTCCTTTCCAGACACCTCGACGCAAAGCAATTTCCTGAACTTCTGCGACAAGGCTATCTGGGACGGTCTGTTCTTCATGTTCGGCGGCAAGGCATACGCCATATTCGCCATGCTGTTCGGTTTCAGTTTCTTCATCCAGCATGACAACCAGCGTATGCGAGGCAAGGATTTCCGTCTGCGATTCAGCTGGCGTCTCGTCATCCTGTTCCTGATAGGCAACTTCAACGCGGCATTCTTTACCGGCGAGATTCTTGTGATGTATTCTCTTATCGGTTTCGTTCTGGTGCTGACCTGCAAACTTCCTACAAAATGGATTGTCGCCCTTTCCGCAGTATGTCTGCTGCAGCCCTCGTGCATTTATCAGATAATCCGCGCGTTATGTTCGGATTCGTATCAGATTATGAACCTTGACACAGGAGCCTACTGGGAAGCTACTTTCGCCATGCAGAGCAGCGGAGACTTCTGGTCAACCGTCAAGGTCAACCTTTGGGAAGGACAGCTTGCCTCACTTGCCTGGGCCTGGGACCATGGCCGTATTTTCCAGACTGCCGGACTCTTTATGGCCGGTATGCTTATCGGGCGTCAGGGATGGTTCCATAAAGAGAACCTCAAATACTGGAGTCGCGCTCTTGCCATAGCCTTGGTATGCTTCTTCCCGCTTCACGGCCTGAATTCCATGGCTGGCGATTATATCTCCAATCCCAACCTCAAGACTCCCCTTTTGATACTTGTGTCTTCGCTGGCCAACCTCTCGTTCATGGTCATACTTGTATCGGGCATCCTTTTCGCCTACTATAAGACCAGGGGACTGAGCCGGGCACTTACATGGCTCATTCCTTACGGCAAGATGAGCATGACCAACTATGTGACACAGGGCATCATCGGATCGGCCCTGTACTATCACTGGGGACTGTATCTGCAGCTCGGCATCACGCCAAGCGTCTTTGTCGGCGTAGCCATATTCATAGTGCAGTATATCTTCTGCCGATTCTGGGTAGGCCGTCACAACCACGGTCCCCTGGAATACATCTGGAAACGCCTTACATGGATATGATCAATTTGAAAACGAAGTTGTTTCTACTTATTTTTTATTAACAGTTGCAGGATATTTTGCAGGCGATTTCGCCAATCGAAGAGGCTGCGACCTCGCGGTCGGAGCCGATGAGAGTGGTGGAAGCGACGCACAAGATCCGCAAATGTTAATAAAAGAAAGCATGAAATCCCCATATTTAACTTTCGTAAACAAGCAAAAACAACTTCGACATTAAAAACATCGGTTATGAATAAAACATTAACAGCATTGGCAACTGCCGCCGTATGTATATGCGGCATGGCGGTATCATGCAACAAGACGGCTGAAAACGAAAGCAATGGAGAGGGCGTCTCGCAGAATCTTCCCGTCTACAACATCAAGCAGTCGAGCACATCCACTATCGACAAGGCCGAGAAGAATGTCCTCGTCATATCGGCCAGCCCCCGTCGTGGCGGCAACACCGACCTGCTGTGCGACGAATTTGTGCGCGGCGCTCAGGAAGCCGGCGGAAATGTCGAAAAGATTTTTCTTGACGATTACAAGATCGACTTCTTCCACGAGCAGCATGAACTGTCGGCCGATTCCATCGCCGAAGGCGACCAGGCTCCCGAAATCATCGACAAGATGGTCAAGGCTGACATAATCGTATTGTCCAGCCCCGTCTATTACATGAACATCGACGGCCAGCTGAAGGCGCTGATGGACCGTTGCTACCGTCATGAAGGCCTTAACGGCAAGGAATTCTATTACATCACGGCCTGTGCCGATGCCGAGGACTCGACAGCAGAGACGGCCATCTTCGCATTCCGCGGATTCGTGGTGTGTCTCCCCGACCCCGTGGAGCGCGGTATGGTGAAAGCCACCGGTATGGGTCGCAAAGCCGCAGTCAAGCAGTCGCAATACATGCAGGAGGCCTATAACCTCGGCAAGACAATATAATCGATTTGTCAAAATCCACAAAAATAACGTCAGGGTGCCCCACGGCATCCTGACGTCGCATTTATGATGGCGATAAGTGTAACTAACCTTTCTTATACTAACATTCCTATTGGTTTACCTGACTTCGAAAGCCGAAAGAATCCTCGAACCTCCTAAAACCTCACTCATCGGCATGGTGTCGAGCGTATGGTCTATCTGCGCTATTTCTTCGGGTGAGAGCTTGATATCGACAGCTCTGCGTTCTCCTTGAGGCGACACAGTTGGCGCGTTCCCGGTATCAGCACTATCCAGGGTTTCTTGCACAGCATCCATGCCAACGATATCTGCGACGGCGTCGCATGGTGGCGGTCGGCGAGCTGCAATATGTAATCGAACAATTCCCGGTTCTTCAGGAAACTGTCTTTCCTGAACTGCGGCATGGCTGCGCGATAGTCCGAGTTGGGGTCGAAGGTGGATGTTCGGACTCAACCCCTCGCAGTACCGCGAATAGGCGCCATACGGGCTACATGCCGAAGCACACGACGCACTGTCTTCCACTTCGGGAAGATGGTATTAGGCCGTAGCAAACTGTAACTCAACAGTACAATTAATAGAGACAGCAGGGCCACTATCAGCAGCCAGCCGAATATCTCCTTCATCGACACTACCAGTGCCTGCGTCTGCACCAGTCCGAACATCTCATGCACAGGCACGTGCGCCGTATCCGGATTGAAATCGGTGACAACCGATCCCAACAGCGATGCGTTTTTGGCCATGGTATGACGCAGGAATTCGCCTACTATTGCAGGCCCGAAGGTCGCTCCCATCACCGCGCCAGTAAATCCGTTTATGGTCAGGGCCTGCGGAAACACCTGAAACGGCAATCCGCTCTGCACTATCGATGTCAGGAACACTATCGATACAATCACCGACGCGGCTCCCCGGAAGAACAACGGTATGAACAGCATCTCCTTCTCAACGCCATAATCTATAAGGAAATAGAAATAGCCTAAATAAGCCGCCGCAAGAGCGAACCCGATCGCGGTCATGGTCTTGTATCTCCATTTGCGCAGCGCGAATGTATAATAGGTAAAGACGCAGCCCACGACTATACCGGCCAATAGAATGCACCTCCCCTTTGAACGTGACGTCAGGCACGGCATCCACCGTTATCTCCACCTCGCTTCCCGGTTCTATATGGTTAAGCTGAGTCTCCTTGTAATTGGCCGCTATCCACATGTCGCCTGTATCCACGACGTCGAGCAGTGTCTGACCGGGCTGCACCAGCTGGCCTACCTGAATCTCCTTCCTTGACGCATAGCCGTCGCACGGCGCCGTGATGACGCAATACGACAGATTCAGCTCGGCGGTTTCCAGCAAAGCCTTGGCCAGTTCTATACCTGCATCGTTCTGACTGATGCGCTGTCGTGTCTCCGCCACAACCGACGACGTGGCGGACTGCTGACGCTTCAGCATTTCGTAACGGGCCTTCTTGGCATCGTAATCGGTTTTGGCCGCATCATACTGCTGACGCGTCACGGCCTCCTTCTCCAACAGTTTTGAGTAGCGGTCCAGATCTGTTGCCGCCATCTCCATCAGCACCTTGGCCTCGGCTATCGACGCCTCGCTGACAGCTACATTGGCTGATGCCACTCCTACCGTCTGATTCGCTACATTGCGTCCCGCCAAAGCGTTCTGATAGTCCGCACGGGTCTGTGCCACACGGAGACGCATGTCGGAGTCGTCTATGATCACAAGGGTGTCGCCACACTTCACCGGAGCATATTCGTTGAATCTTATTTCCTTGATGTATCCCTGCACTCGGCTGTTCACGGGCACTATCTGCTGCTTAATCTGTGCGTTGTCGGTGAACTCCACGTCGCCGAAACGTACGAATCTGTCGCATACCCATAGGCCTGCGGCTGCAACCACGATTATTGTTACGACATATATTGTGCAACTCTGTATAAATCGCACTGCACAGTTACTAAATTTTCGGCAATTTGCCAATATACCTTAACCAGTTGTACGGCTTTCGGTGGGCGAGGTAACTGTGATCCGTATCGTTGGCGTGTGCTTCCTTTTCGAACGAAATGGCATCGTACGCCTTCCACCAGTCGCGATATTTAACCAGGTGCACCAGCCATTCCAATACATATAGGATAAAGAACGGTATATAAAGCAGTTCCAGCTGCTGTCGGCAATGAATCAGCTCATGGTTCAGGATGTCCGGCGTTATCCGCCTCCGGTCACGCGTAAATACCAGACCGAACAACGTTATCGCCGTAATGTTACCTTCCGGCACCAGTTTAGTCTCTATTACCTTCGTTTTCACACGCTGATATAAATTCTATTCCAACTGCGTGGTTGACGCATCATCGGCACGGGCATCGATGAGTTCGCCGGGAGCGGCGATGTCGTCGGGATAATCGTACTCGTTAACGAAGCGGGCCGGTATCTGTTTCTTGGCTTTCAGTCCGAGTTTGCTGAGTCTGTTTGCAAGCGTCGTGACATTGTTGTTGCCCGTTGAGAAACGCTTCACGGCGCTGTTGTAGCTGTTCATTGCGTTATTGAGTCCCTTGCCTACGGAATCAAGGTCTTCCAGGAATGCCACTATGCTGTTTGCCAGTTTGGTGCCGCATTCGGCTATCTTCTCCGCGTTGGCTGTCTGGTCCTCGCTCTGCCACATCTGCTCCACAAGGTGCAGCACGGTCACCAGGTGTGTGGGCGACACCATCACCACATGACTGTCGTATGCCTTCATCCACAGGTCGGGATTGGTGTGCATGGCCGCCAGATACGCACCTTCATGGGGCATGAACATCAGCACGAAATCCCCTTTCTTGGCTCCGATTTTGCTCTGGTAATCTTTATTACGGAGTGTTTTGATATGGTTTTCGACCGATGCGAGATGTTCCTTGGCCAACTGAGCACGTTTCTCCTCCGTATCGGCCTCCAGCATCTGAAGGTAAGCCGTCAACGACACCTTGGAGTCAATGATGATGTCGCGGTTGCCGGGGCAATGTATCACGGCGTCAGGACGCAGCCGGTCGCCGTCCACTGTCGTTGATTCCTGCGTGACAAACCATCTCCCCTCCTGCAGGCCTGAATGCTCCAGGATATTGACCAGCACCATCTCGCCCCAGCGACCCTGCACACCCGTGTTCCCCTTCAGAGCTGTCGCAAGACGTCCCGTCTCGCGGCTCACCTCGCTGTTGAGTTTGTGCAGATTCTGGATTTCTGCCAAAAGCGACATGCGGTCTTTCTTATCTACATCGCAGGTGTCGCGATAACTCTTGATGAATTCCTCAAGATTGGTCTTCATCGGTGAAAGAACGGCCTCGAGAGAAATACGGGAATTACGGTCAAGCACAGTTGAATTGGCCTGAAGCACATCGGCAGCCAACGCCTTGAACTTCTCGCCGAGCATTTCACGCTCATGCTCCAACTGAGCCTGATGCGTGATTTTCAACTCCCCTATCTGCGACTCATACGACTTGCGCATCTCATTTGTCTGCGAATCGTGCGATTCCTTCAGTTGCAGGATTTGTGATTCGTACGAATCCCGCAAATCGTTCATTCTCATCTGAGCCGACTCCGCCTCATTACGGCGAATCTGCTCGGAAGATGCTTTAAAACTATCTGATTCCAACCGCAACAATTCGGCATTCATCTCAGCCTCCGCAGCACGCCGGTTAGATTCCGTGTTTTTGCGACAAAGCGCAATGCAGACAGCCAATAGGCTGACCGACAGCACAGCAAGTATTATATTGACTACCATAATTTCAATGTTTATACAGCAAATTTACTCCTTTTTTTCGATATTTCCGAATCATTTATTAATTTTGAATTGATTATGGGAAAGGAAATAGAGCATAAGTATCTGGTGAAGAATGACGGGTATGTCGGAATGAGCGTGGCTTCGCACCATATCCGTCAGGGGTATCTGTCGCGGGTGCCTGAACGCGTGGTGCGTGTGCGCACATACGACGACAAGGGCTTCATAACCGTAAAGGGAAAGAATCAGGGCGACACGCGTCTGGAATTCGAGTATGAGATTCCGCTGTGCGAGGCCGAGGAGATGCTGTCGCTGTGCGAGCCTCCCGTCATAGACAAGGTCCGTTACATCGTACCGTATGCAGGATTCACATGGGAAGTGGATAAGTTCCAAAGCAAGACGGACCTTGTGACCGCGGAGATTGAATTGCCCGAATCGGGCATACAATACGAGTTGCCGCCGTTCGTGGGAGAGAATGTTACCGGCGACCCCAAATATTACAATTCCAACATTGCTGTCCTGCTATAAATTTTGTTCGGGTATGCGCCGTGGCTTGTCATTATCGGCGCTTCTTTAATGCGTCCAGAAGCTGTTGCAGCTCGTTGCGGGTCTCGGTCAGTTTCTCGATAATCTCCATGTTGCGCGATATGTTCTCGCGGTTGGCCTTCAGCTGCTCTTTGGCGGCCTCCATGCGCAGACCTTTCACTTTCAGCAGGTAATGGATTATCTGTAAGCACCGTATATTCTCCGGCGTATAATACCGCTGGTTGGCCGCACTGCGTCGCGGCGCACACTCCGGAAACTCTGATTCCCAATATCTCAGCGTCGATGTGGGGACGTCGAGCATGGCCGACACGTCCCGGATCTTGTAATATTTCTTGTCAAATTCCTGATCTTCCATACCTGTCCTGTTGGTCATTCCATCACATCGCCGGCACTTTCTGCCTTGGCCGCGAAGTCGGCGTATTCCTCGGGCGTCATGTCCATAAAATTGAAGTTGGCGGGATTCTGCGGTTCGCCGCGGAACTTCACCTCATAATGCAGGTGCGGTCCAGACGACTTACCCGTGGACCCGACACGGCCTATGATCTGGCCGCGTTTCACCTCCTGTCCGTTCTCCACCTCGATGCGCGACAGGTGCATATATCGTGTCTGATAGTTCATGCCGTGGTCTATGGCCACCATATTGCCGTATTGGTTGGCGCGCCGGGCCGTCGATACCTTGCCGTTGGCAGTGGCATATACCGGAGTCCCTTCGCGTGCCGCAAAGTCGATGCCGGGATGAATCTTTATCTCTCCGCTTACGGGATCGCGGCGTTTGCCGAAACCGCTGGATATAGTCACATCCTTCAGAGTAACAGGCAGTATGGAAGGCACATGCGAGATTTTGTCCTTCTGCTTCACCGCCTCCTCCTTGATCTGGTCGAACGACAACGACTGCGCGTATATCTGGCGTTCGAGCATATCCATGCTTTGCGTCATGGTCTTTACTATGCCGCCGTCGCTCATACCCGTAAGATCTCGATAGCGCTTGTCGCTGTTCAGACCTGCATAGCGCCATGTATGGTCAACGGGATCCATCTGCAGCATCACGCGGTAGAACTTGTCGTCGCGGTTCTGCAGATGCTCTATCATGTTCTGGGCATTGTCCAGACGGCGGTTCAGTATCTCGTACTGCTGCTTCAGATAACTGTTCTCCTCGCGCAGGCGCCGCTCGCCCGGCGTATCGAATATTGAAAAGTATATCACGAACAGGCACGCACACACCACAAGCGACACCAATATATAGCGGACCGCCGCCGTCATTCGCCGCTTCAAAGTCGGGAATACGCGCTCAAAATTGTCGGTTTCAGGATTATACTTATAATATTGAATGCGGCTCATATTCTTAAGTTCTTGCAAAAATAGTAAATTATGACTAATTTTGCAATTCGGATTCTTATAGACACTCTCCCCAAGGTTAAAATAACAGCAAAATGACTTCTAAGGAAATTCGCGAATCGTTCAAACAGTTTTACCGCGAGCGCGGTCACAAGATAGTTCCGTCAGCACCGATGGTGTTGAAAGACGACCCCACCCTGATGTTCACCAACGCGGGCATGAACCAGTTCAAGGATATTATACTGGGCAACCGCGTCCCCGAGTCGAAGCGCATGGCCGACAGCCAGAAGTGCCTTCGCGTGTCGGGCAAGCACAACGACCTTGAGGAAGTGGGTCACGACACTTATCATCACACCATGTTCGAGATGCTTGGCAACTGGTCGTTCGGCGATTATTTCAAGAAAGAGGCCATCGACTTCGCCTGGGAATATCTCGTGGACATACTGAAACTCAATCCCGAGCGTCTGTACGCCACCGTATTCGAGGGCTACGCTCCCGAAGGTCTGGAGCGCGATGACGAGGCCGCTGCCATCTGGGAGAAGCATCTGCCCAAAAGCCACATCATCAACGGAAACCGTCACGATAATTTCTGGGAAATGGGCGACACGGGTCCCTGCGGTCCCTGTTCTGAAATTCACATCGACCTGCGCAGCGACAAGGAGCGCGATGAAGTGGATGGAGCTTCGCTCGTAAACAAGGACAATCCCCAGGTAATCGAGATATGGAACCTGGTGTTCATGCAGTATAACCGTAAGGCCGACGGCCATCTGGAGCCGCTGCCCGCCAAGGTGATAGACACCGGCATGGGCTTCGAGCGCCTTTGCATGGCCCTGCAGGGGAAACAGTCGAACTACGACACCGACATATTTACCCCGCTGATCGACAAGATTTCCGAACTGACCGGCAAGAAATACGGTGTGGACGAGAAGATGGACGTGGCGATGCGCGTAGCCGCCGACCACGTGCGCACCATCGCCTTCTCCATCGCAGACTCACAGCTCCCCGGCAACGCCAAGGCCGGTTATGTGATCCGCCGCATCCTGCGCCGTGCCGTGCGCTATGTCTACACCTTCCTCGACCGCAAGGAGCCGCTGCTCTATCTGCTCATCGACACTCTCATAGCTCAGATGGGCGACGCATATCCCGAACTTCCTGCTCAGGCCGATCTCATTAAGAAGGTAATCAAGGAGGAGGAAGAAGCATTCCTCCGTACGCTCGACAAGGGTATATCGCTGCTCGACTCCATCATGGAGAAGACCCGCAAGGAGGGAAAGACCCTGGTAAGCGGCGCCGACGCCTTCACTCTCTACGACACCTACGGATTCCCGCTCGACCTGACGCAGCTGATCCTTCGCGAAAACGGCATGGACGTAGACATCGAGGGCTTCGAGGCCGAGATGGCCAAACAGAAGGCACGCGCACGCAACGCCGCTTCGGTCGAGAATTCCGACTGGATCGAGGTTAATCCCGGCAACGAGACATTCGTAGGCTACGACAATACAGAGGTAAAGACCCGCATACTTCGTTACCGCAACGTCAAGCAGAAGAACAAGGAATTCTATCAGATCATGCTGGAGTCCACTCCCTTCTACGGCGAGATGGGCGGTCAGGTAGGCGACAAGGGATGGCTGATCGCTCCCGACGGCTCCAGGACCGAGATATTCGACACCAAGAAGGAGAACAACACGGCCGTGCATCTGGTCAAGAAAATGCCGGCAGACGTAAGCGTCGAGTTTACCGCCGAGATTGACACCGAGGCGCGTCAGCGCACGTCGGCCAACCATAGCGCCACCCACCTGCTGCACGAAGCCCTGCGCGAGGTGCTGGGCACGCATGTTGAGCAGAAAGGTTCGATGGTAACTCCCGATATCCTCCGTTTCGACTTTTCCCACTTCCAGAAGGTGACATCCGAGGAAATACGCAAGGTGGAGCATATCGTGAACAGCCGCATCCGCGAGGCCATGCCTCTGCAGGAAGCGCGCGAGGTGCCTATCGCCGAAGCCCGTGAGATGGGCGCCATGGCGCTGTTCGGCGAGAAATACGGCGATAAGGTCCGCGTGATCCGGTTCGGCGACAGCGTCGAGCTGTGCGGCGGCACACACGTGGCCAATACCGGCAACATCGGTATGCTGCGCGTCATCTCCGAAAGCTCCATAGCCGCCGGCATCCGCCGTATCGAGGCCGTGACAGGCGTAGCCGTTGAAAATGCCATCGACGATATGTTCGACACCATGGCGAACCTCAAGGAAATGATGGGCAGCTCCTGCGACCTGATAGCAACTATCAAGAAGTCAATCGAAGAAAATGCCGATCTGCGCAAGCAGGTCAACAAGTTCATGGAGGACCGTACAGCAGCGCTGACCAAGGAAGTGCTGGAGAAAGCCAAGATTAAGAACGGCGTTAAGGTAGTGATGCTGCCCGGCGTCCGTCTCCCCGAGGTGGTGAAGAACATCGCGTTCAATATCCGCAAGCTCAGCCCCGAATCCACAGTATTCATCGGCCTTAACGTGTCCAATGACAAGCCTCTGATCACTGTGGCCCTCAGCGACGACATCGTAAAGCAGGGCTACAACGCCGGACAGGTTGTACGCGAAGCCGCCAAGTGCATCAAGGGCGGCGGTGGCGGTCAGCCATTCTTCGCACAGGCCGGCGGCAAGGACGCTTCTGGTCTCTCGATGGCCGGTGACAAGATTCTGGAACTGCTGCATCTCGATTGAGCGGCAGCCCCTGAAACACGGATAATTTGAAAATGAAGATACTTGACGCATCATCACGATGGGGAGTTTTCGCACTCTCCTTCGTGGTGATGTTCCTTTTGATGGGATTGACGCAGAACGTAGTCAATTCCTTCGGTATGGACAGACGCTGTTCCATTCTGACGGTTTCGGTGATCCAGGGTCTGTTTGTATTCATATTCCCCACCATGCTGTGCTGGCTTATGACATCCGCACGTCCATGGAGCATGATGGGCATGGACCGCAGTCTCACCCTTAAGTCGCTGGGATGGATGTTGGCGCTGTATGTCATTGCCTATCCGGCCATGGCTCAGATAATATATTACAATGCCAACGTATCGTTTCCCGACAGCATGAAGGGACTTGAACAGACCCTGCGCGACTGGGAGAATGCCGGAGCCGACACCACGGCGGCGATTATGAGCGCTACGTCAGTGGGAGGCCTAATAGTCAACATTCTGATAGTCGGCCTGTTCACCGGGCTTGCCGAGGAGATGTTTTTCCGTGCGGGTATCCAGCGCATGATGATTGCGTCACGCCTCTCGCCTACAGTGGCGATATGGTCGGCGGCGGCAATCTTCAGCTTCGTGCATTTCCAGTTCTTCGGTTTCGTGCCGCGACTATTATTGGGCGCCATGTTCGGCTATGTATACTGGCGCACCCGTTCCATCTGGGCTCCCGCACTGCTGCACGGCATCAACAATTCAATCGTGGTCGTGACCGAATGGATCAACCGGCGCAACGGCATCTCGTTCGATTTCGAACAATACATAACCGACACATCAGGCATCCCCTGGTGGTTCATATTCTCCACTCTCCTGACCATATTGTTCATCATATACTCAAATAGACGCATTCCCAATGGCAGCGGCAACTGATTATAGAAAAATAATAGCCGACATACGTGCCGGTAAAATCAATCCTGTCTATGTGCTTGTAGGTCAGGAAACGTATTTTATCGACCTGATTGTGGCCGAGCTGGAAAAGCGCGTCGTGGCCCCGGAGGACCGTGATTTTAACTACAACCTCTATTACGGCAGTCAGACCGTTGCGGAATCGGTGGTGAACTGCGCCCAGCAGTTTCCCGTCATGGCCGACCGCAAGCTTGTTATCCTGAAGGAATCGCAGGCCATGGCAAACGCCAAGAACGAGCTGGACAAGTTCGTGCAGTATGTTTCCAATCCCAATATGACCACCGTACTGGTCATAACGTTTACGGGAGAAAAAACCGCCGCCACAGCCAACCTGCAGAAAGCCGTCGCCAAGAGCGAGGGCATCGTATTCAAATCCGAATCGCCTCGCGACTATCAGTTGCCCGCATACGTCAAGGATTACTGCCAGCAGCATAAGATCAGCATCGACGACAAGGCCGTGTCCATGCTGTGCGAGTATATAGGCGCACCTCTAAGCAAACTGTTCGGAGAACTCAGCAAACTGATTCAGATCAAAGGGGGCAAAGGACGTATCTCGCCGGAGGATGTCGAGAAGAACGTGGGAATCTCTAAGGACTACAACAACTGGGAGCTGCTGAAAGCCGTAATAAGCCGCGATTATCCCAAGTGCTGCGCCATAATTAAGTATTTCCGCAACAATCCCAAGAACAATCCCACTATCGTCACGGGGTCGGTGCTGTTCAATTATTTCGCTAAACTGACGGTGGCGCATTTCCTTCCAAGCAAAGACGATTCCAGCCTTATGGCTGCGCTGGAGGCCAAGAACGCCTATTCATTGGGTGATTACAAAACCGGATTGAGAACCTATTCACCTGCCAAGGCAGTCAACGCCATACATCTCCTGCGCGAGTTCGATGCCAAGAACAAGGGCATCGGTTCATTCGGCAACGAATACGATCTCTTACAGGAACTTATTTTCAAGATTATGACCTGATTTCTGTAAAAAATCCGACCTGGTTTTTAACTTAAATAAAAAAATTCTCTTTTTAGAAAATATTTATAACAATTGTGTGTTATAAATTATAGGCCCACTATGCAATAAGGTATAGAAGACGGGCTGCAATAATAGATATATGAGACAACTCAAGATAACCAAGTCAATTACCAATCGCGAGAGCGCTTCACTTGACAAGTATCTTCAGGAGATTGGTCGTGAGGAGCTTATATCGGTAAGCGAAGAGGTAGAACTGGCACAAAGAATCAAGAAGGGAGATCAGGCGGCACTTGATAAGCTGATTAAAGCCAATCTTCGTTTTGTCGTATCCGTAGCAAAACAGTATCAGAATCAAGGCCTCAGCCTTCCCGACCTGATCAACGAGGGCAATCTGGGCCTGATACGCGCCGCTCAGAAGTTTGACGAAACGCGTGGCTTTAAATTCATTTCGTATGCCGTATGGTGGATCCGTCAGTCCATTCTCCAGGCATTGGCCGAACAGTCGCGTATAGTGCGTCTGCCTCTGAACCAGGTGGGTTCGCTGAACAAGATAACCAAGGAAATGGCCCGATTCGAGCAGGAAAACGAGCGTCGGCCATCGACCGAGGAGCTGGCAGAACGCCTTGATATGTCGGTCGACAAAATCTCCGATGCCATTCAGGTCAGCGGCCGTCCCATTTCGGTGGATGCTCCTTTCGTTGAGGGCGAGGACAATTCGCTGCTCGACGTGCTCACCAACGACGACTCCCCCATGGCTGACGCCGACCTGAACAAGGAATCGCTCTCCAAGGAAGTGGACCGTGCCCTCAAACAGCTTTATGACCGCGAACGTGAAATTCTGAAGATGTTCTTCGGCATCGGATGCCAGGAAATGACACTCGAGGAAATCGGTGCCAAGTTCGACCTGACACGCGAACGCGTACGCCAGATCAAGGAGAAAGCCATCCGTCGGCTCAAAGGTCAGAAAAGCAAACTGCTGAAATCATATTTGGGCGAGTAATGCCTGCGGTAATCATACATCAACCACTAACCTGAAGCCTATGACAAAGAATATACTTCACAACATATTCCTTGCCATAGGCTTGTTGTTTGGAGCTACGGGTCCGACAGCCAATGCCGAGGTAATCACCTACAAGGTCAAGGATAACGGCACCCTTACGGTCAAAAACGATTCGGCAGCGGATCAGGAACAGTATTTCGACACGGGTGCGTTAGTCAACATCCCCGACAAGCGGAAGCATACCACTGAAAGCCTTTTCCCGGACAAATCGATAGACCTGGGCAAGTCGCATTTCACGTGGGGGGCTGAATTCGGTTCGTCGATAGACATGACGGCCCGTAATATGTCCACATTCGACCTCGATGTGAATTTCGGCTACAAGAACGCTATCTTCAAAGTCGTGGGCGTCGGCGTCGGGTTCCAGCGCGGCATCGATTCGGGCAATAACTTCCTGCCCGTATACTTCGTGATGCGCACGTCGTTCCGCAAGAAACCCTCGCTTTGCTTCCTCAACCTTCAGGCGGGTTATTCATTCAGCACGCTCAAAGGCTCCAAGACACACGGCGACATCATCTCCGCTTTGGGATGCGGCATCAACCTGACACAATCGCGCCACGCGAAAAGCTACATCATCTTCTCGGCCTGCAGCAGATTCTTTGACAAGAAGCACCGCGAGCTGACAGACATGGACATGAAGGCCATTACATACGCACGACTGCAAATAGGAATTAATTTCTGACATTATGAAGAAAACATTATTATTTTTAGCCTTGACACTCATGGCACTTACAGATATTCCGGCCACAGCGGCCAATCCTCTCATAACGGGCACCACCGATCTGTACGGCACCATGCCGTTCAGCAAACTCACGGCCAAGGACATGCAGGAGGCCGTGATGGAAGGCATAAAACTGCAGAACCAGGAAATAGACGCCATCACCAAGCAGCGCAGCAACCCTACGTTCGAGAACACCATCGTGGCTCTGGACCGCAGCGGCCAGGTGCTGAACCGCGCTATTCTGGCACTCAGCAACATCGAGTCGGCCAACGGCACCGACGACATCATGCAGGCATATACATACGTCACTCCCTTCCTGTCGCAGCACACCACCGACATCATGCTGAACAAGAAACTGTGGGGCCGTATCAAGTTCGTACATGACAATGCCGATAAGGATACGTCGCTCACTCCCGAGGACCGCCGTCTCATTCACAAGACCTACACCGAGTTCCTGACTTCCGGCGCCGATCTGAAGGAGGCAGACCGCGAGAAGCTGCGCCGTCTGCAGTCCACGCTCAGCGACCTGAACGTGAAATTCTCTCAGAACGTCACCAACGAGATGAAGGATCCCTCGCGCCGTATGTGGCTCACCGAGGATCAGCTCGGAGGCATTCCCGAGTCAATCAAGGCCGCCTACCGTTCGGCAGCAGCCGACGCGCTGAAGGCCGAAGGCAAGGCCGACGACGGCTCACTCTACCTCGTAACCATATACCGACCCAGCTACGCTCCCTTCATGATGTACAGCACCAACCGCGACCTGCGCCATAAGCTGTACAACCTGAACGGATCCACCAACACCGGGGGGCCGAACGACAATACGCTTATTCTGAAGGATATCGCCAACATCCGCCTGCAGATTGCCAAGCTGATGGGCAAAAAGAACTTCGCCGAGTATCAGTTGCAGAACACCATGGCCAAGACTCCCGAGGCCGTGATGGAATTCTTAGGTGGTCTGAACAAGGACTACACCGAGCCTATGCGCAAGGAAATCAACGAGCTGCAGGACTATGCACGCCAGACCGAGGGCGCCGGCTTCAAGCTTATGCCGTGGGACTATTCCTTCTGGTTCGAGAAGCTGAAGGACGACCGCTATGCCTTCAACGAGGAGGACATGAAGCCCTATTTCGAGCTGAACAACACCATCAAGGGTGTGCTCGGACTCGCCACCAAGCTGTACGGCTTCACTTTCAAGGAGAACTCCAAAATCGACAAATATCATCCGGATGTCAAGGTGTTCGAGGTTTACGACCGCGACAAGAAACTGCTCGGCATCCTCTACACCGACTTCTTCTACCGCGACACCAAACGCCCCGGCGCATGGATGACCGAGTTCCGTTCAGAATCCAAGGACGATGACGGCAACCGCATAATCCCGCTGATCTCGATAGTATGCAACTTCTCGAAGCCCGTGGGCAACGACCCAGTGCTGCTCAACACCGACGAGGTCGAGACCTTCCTTCACGAGTTCGGACACGCCCTGCATGGCCTCTCAAGCCAGGCTAAGTACAACTCGCTGGCCGGCACCAACGTTGACCATGACTTCGTGGAGCTGTTCTCGCAGTTCAACGAGAACTATCTGACCCGTAAGGAATTCCTTGACACATTCGCCAAGCATTACAAGACCGGCAAGAAGATGCCGCAGGCCCTGATCGACAAGCTGATCAAGTCGTCGCAGTTCGGTGCCGCATACGCCACCATGCGCCAGCTTGGATTCGGATACCTCGATATGGCCTACCACACAATCGAGGAACCCCTTCTGGCTTCGTCGTCGGTTAAGGACTTTGAGGAAAAGGCTCTGGATCCCGTTCGCATCTTTGACGCCGTGCCCGAAAATCTTATATCCTCTGCATTCTCCCACATTTTCTCGGGAGGCTACGCCGCCGGATATTACGGCTACAAATGGTCGGAGGCCCTGGATGCCGACGCATTCGCCGCATTCAAGGAGAACGGCGTGTTCGACCGCAAGACAGCCGACAAGTTCCTGAAGATGCTGCAGAGCGGCGACACCAAGGACCCGATGGATCTCTACGTGGAGTTCCGTGGCAAGCAGCCCACCAACGACGCCCTGCTGGAGCGCGACGGTATCAAATAGTTGAAAAGTTTATAAAGTTTAAAAAGTTAAGAGAAATCCTTTTAGAAGGTTCTCATACATTCAGATACAGAAATGAAGACAAGAGACGAACTCGTAGACGATCTTCTTGACCTGGCTTTTGCCGAGGACATAGGTGACGGCGACCATACCACCCTCTCGACCATTCCGGCTGACGAAATGGGCAAATCGAGACTGATAATCAAGGAACCCGGTGTACTGGCCGGCGTGGAGATGGCCGAAAAGGTTCTGCACAAGGTAGACCCGAGCATAAAGATGGAAGTGTTCATAAAGGATGGCTCGGAAGTAAAGCCCGGAGACATCGCCTTCATAGCCGAGGGTCCCGTACGTTCGTTGCTGACGGCAGAGCGCACCATGCTCAACATCATGCAGCGCATGAGCGGCGTCGCCACTATGACCGCCACATATCAGAACGAGCTTAAGGGTCTGCACACCAAGGTGCTCGACACCCGCAAGACCACTCCGGGCATGCGTATCCTGGAAAAGGATGCCGTGGCTATGGGTGGAGGCAAGAACCACCGCATCGGCCTGTTCGACATGATTCTGATCAAGGACAACCACATAGACTTTGCCGGCGGCATAGAGAAAGCCATTGACCGTGCCCGCCAGTATTGCAAGGACAACGGCAAGGACCTGAAGATAGAGGTGGAGGTGCGCAGTCTGGACGATATCCGTCGCGTGCTGGAGCATGGAGGCGTGGACCGTATCATGTTCGACAACTTCACCACAGAACTCACCCAGGAAGCCGTAAAGATGGTGAACGGAGCTGTCGAGACCGAGTCGTCGGGAGGCATCACGCTTAAGAACCTGCGTCAATACGGCGAAGCCGGTGTCGACTTCATCTCCGTGGGCGCGTTGACCCACAGCGTCAAGTCGCTCGACATGTCGTTCAAGGCCATGTAATGGACTCGAAACATTCATCTAATCAGCACAAAGGCACCCTGAACAGAGATTGGGGTGCCTTTGCTGAAGATAGGGCAGCCGAGTATCTCCGTAAACAGGGATACACTATCCTGGAACGAAATCTGAAATTCAACAAGATTGAAATAGACATAATAGCCCAGAAAGATCAGGTAATAGTGTTTGTAGAAGTCAAGGCGCGCTCCGGAGAGTATCAGGATCCCGTTGATGCCGTAGACAAAAAGAAACGCGCCAAAATTACCGCCGGCGCCGACATATATCTGCGGAGTCTGGATCAGTTATACCAATATCGGTTCGACATCATCACGCTTAAAGGTAATCAGCAGGATTACACGCTTGAGCACTATGTGGATGCCTTTATGCCTGCCCTTAGATCCGGGGGACGCAGATTCCGCTAATACTTAGCCCGGACTATTAGATACTGCCAATAATCTAATATAACTATCTAATATCGTATCTGCTCACTGAACTTCGCCAGCACTACGGCCGTTGCTATGGCCACATTCAACGACTCGCCATGATTGCTTGTAGCCGGCGGTATGGTATAAGCCTGAGTAAGCATCTGTTTCATTTCTTCGGATATTCCCTTCCCTTCGTTGCCCATCACGATGAATCCACGAGGCTTGGGATGCGCCTCAAACAGATTCTCGCCTTTCAACAATGTGCCGTACACTGGCATATCGCGATGCTCTTCTATAAGTTCCTTCAGGTTGCAATAACTTACCCTTACCGCGCCCAACGAACCCATTGTGGCCTGGACTACCTTAGGATTGTAGCAGTCTACCGTATCGTATGATGCGTATATGTCGAAAACGCCGAACCAATGGCACGTACGAATTATAGTGCCAAGATTGCCAGGGTCGCGCACACCGTCAAGCATCACGTACAGCTTCGAGCTGTCAGGCTCAGGTACCGGCTGCTCCGGAATTCTGAACACACCCATCACATCCGACGGCGTCGTGAACTCCGACAACTTTTTCATCTCGCCTTCCGTTGCCTCATATATGGCCGGAGCCTCCGCACACAATTCGGAAGACACATCCCTGCCTTCGGTCAATATCAGTGCATCCATCTGAAAATATCTGCTGAGATCCTCCACTGCCTTCATTCCCTCGGCCGTGAATAACCCATGCCGCCTCCGCATCTTCACCGTGTGAAGATTGCCGTATAGTGCCATCTTGCTGCGCGATATTCTCATATAGTTTCTTTATCTGTATGTTTATGACACAAAATTAAAGTTTATTTGCCGTATTTTCAAAAATAATCATTAATTTTGTGTTTGGACTAAAACAAAGACCAAAATCAGGATATGAAATATATCGGAGCACACGTCAGCGCGGCAGGCGGCGTACAGAACACACCCATCGCAGCACACGAAATCGGAGCCAAGGCATTCGCCCTTTTCACCGGTTCCAGCAACAGATGGGTATCCAAGGAGCCGACTACGGCCACCATCGACGACTTCAAGCGGAATTGCGAGAAGTTCGGTTATACCCCCGACGTAATATTGCCTCACGATAACTTTCTTATCAATCTCGGCAGTCCGGACGAGAAAAAACTGGCTCTGTCGCGCAAGTCGTTCTACGACGAGATGCACCGCGCCGAGCTGCTTGGTCTGAAGCTGCTTAACTTCCATCCCGGCTCGCATCTGAACCAGATGCCCGAGGACGAATGTCTGAACCTGATAGCCGAAAGCATCAACATCACTCTGGACAAGACGTCCGGCGTGACGGCCGTTCTTGAGTCCACGGCCGGACAAGGATCCAACTTAGGTTGGCGTTTCGAGCACCTGGCCCATATCATCGACAAGGTGGAAGACAAAAACCGCATAGGAGTATGCGTGGACACTTGCCATTCCCATTCGGCCGGCTATGACCTCTTTTCGCCCGAAGGCTACAATAAGACCTGGCAGGAATTCGACGACATAATCGGAAGTCAGTATCTGAAGGCAATGCATCTGAACGACAATATGCGCACCCTCGGATCGCACATAGACCGCCACGCCTCGATCGGCGACGGATCCCTGGGCCGCGAATTCTTCATCCGCCTGGTCAACGACCCGCGCTTCGACAATATGCCACTTATACTCGAGACTCCCAACCCCGACATCTGGGAAGAGGAGATCAAGTGGCTTTACGACAGTATACAACCTGACAACAATATACAACCTAATAAATAACAGTTTAGAATACCATGAAGAGGAAACCTGATTTAAGTTTCTGGAAGTTATGGGATCTGTCGTTCGGATTCTTCGGAGTCCAGATCGCATACGCCCTGCAGAGCGCCAATGTGTCGCGTATATTCACCACCATCGGCGCCGACCCTCATGATTTAAGTTATTTCTGGATACTACCCCCTCTGATGGGTCTGTTGGTCCAGCCTATTGTCGGTATGCTTTCGGACCGCACCTGGACCAAGGTGGGCCGTCGTCTCCCCTATCTGATTTTAGGTGCCACCATCGCCGTGATCGTGATGTGCCTGCTGCCTAACGCAGGCTCGTTCCGGTTTACCGTGTCAAGCGCCATCCTTTTCGGACTTGTGGCCCTGATGCTGCTCGACACCTCCATCAACATGGCCATGCAGCCGTTCAAGATGCTGGTGGGCGACATGGTGAACGAAAAACAGAAAGGATTGGCTTATTCCATACAGTCGTTCCTCTGCAATGCAGGCTCGATTGTCGGATTCATTCTCCCCTTCCTGCTGGTATGGATGGGAATCAAGAATACCGCAGAGGCAGGCGTGGTGCCCGACACCGTGATATGGTCGTTCTATATAGGCGCCGCCGTGCTGATGCTGTGTGTGTTATATTCGCTTGTCAAAATCAAGGAATGGCCACCCAAGGTTTATAACGAATACAACGGAGTGGTCGAGAACGCCGAGAAGAAGGAAAAGAGCGCCAACATCATCTCGCTGCTGCGTCACGCTCCCTCCACGTTCTGGACCGTAGGTCTCGTTCAGTTCTTCTGCTGGTTCGCGTTCCTGTTCATGTGGACCTATACCACCAACACAGTGGCGCACAACGCGTTCGACACGCCTCAGACCACAAGTTTCCAGGGCGTTGCCGTAGACGGCCATGACTATCAGGCCAAATACATCATCGCCAACGACAGCATCATCGTCATTGACCATGGAAAGAAGGTTTCCGACTTCCTGGACACCAATAAGGAAGGCTTCAAGCTGACCACAGCCGAAATCTTGGAACACAAGGCCGACGGAACCCTCGATCTTGGCGATTCGTTCACAGTCGATGTTCCCTCCGTAGCCGATACGCATTACATCACGCGTACCGTTCTCGACGCTTCGTCCGAGCAGTATAACGATGCAGGCAATTGGGTAGGCGTTCTCTATGCCGTGCAGGCACTGGGTTCCGTTGTATGGGCCGTATGCCTCCCCCGCTTCAGGAGCCGCAAGTTCTCCTACACTCTGTCGCTGATACTCGGCGGATTGGGATTCATCCTGACGGCATTCATCACCAACCCGTGGCTGCTGTTCATCTCGTTCCTGCTGATAGGATGCGCATGGGCCGCAATGCTGGCATGGCCCTTCACCATACTGACCAATTCGTTGCATTCGGGTAATATCGGCGCATACTTAGGACTGTTCAACTGCACCATCTGCATCCCGCAGATCATCGCGGCCTTAGTGGGCGGATGGATTCTGACTCTGCTCAGCACTCCCGACCAGCTTGCTCCGGAATACCTGATGATAATGATAGCCGGTATCTCCCTTATTATCGGCTCGTTCTGCGTGTTCTTCATCAAGGAGGGCAAAAGCTCCGACACTCCCGTGCAGGAAAATCCTGTAGAATCTGAAACATTATAATGGACTTTCACAAATTACTGATACGCACCCTCTCCGGCCTGGTATATTGCGGCATTATAATTGGCGCGATATTATCAGGCCGCTGGGGCGTGGCGGCCTTGGGAACCGTATTCATTCTGCTGGCAAACCTCGAATTTTCCAAGATTGCCGGCAACAAAGACAGGGCACCGTCGCTGACTATGATCGACATCCTGGCGGGTGTCTGCCTGGCTCTCTCTCCTATGGAGCCTACGCTCGCCATTGGAGTCATCATTGCAGTCATGAGCCGGTTCATATTGCAGCTTTACGCGCCTGTCAGCAGTCCCGTGGCCTCTATATCTCATTCCATGCTTATGTTTATGTGGGTGGCCGTCCCCATGCTCCTGATGTCGTGCATATCGGTGATGTGGAGTCCGATGATAATACTGGCCCTTTTCCTCATGCTGTGGATCAACGACACCGGCGCATTCCTTGTCGGCTCAACTATCGGCAAGCACAGACTCTTTGAGCGTGTGTCGCCCAAAAAGTCGTGGGAAGGTTTCTTCGGAGGGCTTCTGTTCAACGTGGCGTTCGCAGTCCTGTTCTACTATGTGGGCAATGAGTTCTTCGGCATGGCACGTCTGCACGCCGGTCTCGTCGCATGGATTCTGATGGCTGTCATCGTAACTGTCTTCGGCACGTTCGGCGACCTGGTGGAATCCCAGCTGAAACGCACGCTACATCTCAAGGACACCGGCACGATGATTCCCGGCCACGGAGGCATACTCGACCGTATCGATTCTCTGCTGCTGGCACTTCCCGCAGTATTCGTCTATCTTTTCTTCCTCACAATTTTTAATAACTAAATTATTCATTGTGAACAGTTAAGACAACAGGGGCCAAAACAGCATCGAAAAAAGTGTCGAAAATATTTGCATATTACCGGAAAAAGCAGTAATTTTGCATCGCAATTCGGAAATGAATGGCACGGTTCGTTAGCTCAATTGAATAGA